>NZ_JBFAGB010000030.1:0-125025 GCF_040639875.1 Actinomadura sp. NPDC023710 | reverse complement strand
AGCCCTTCGGGCAGACTCACCGCCGGCTCCCAGCCGAGCGCCTCCCGCGTCCGCCGCGGCGCGATCGCCATCGCCGGCAGGTCGCCCAGCCGGGGACGGCCCGGATGCCGGCACCCGACTGCGCCGCGGCTCAGGAACGCCTCGCCACCTCCTTCTAAGACCTCCTCCCCTCCACCGAAAGGAAGCGATCATGTCTGAGCAGCCGAACCGCGACTCGACGGGCCGCCGCTTCGACCTGGACCGCTGGCAGTCCCGCCTCGACGCGCTGCGCGCCGCCCACCACGTGCCGGCCGCACGGGCTTCAGCACTCGATGACGCTGCCGGAGGAGGCCATGAGCCACCGCGCCGCCATGAACCACCTGGGCGAACCCGGCGCCGACCCCGAGCCCGCCCCCGTCCTGGGACCGATGCCCCGCTCGGTCGGACCGGCCGCCCGCGTCATCGTCTCCGCGGGCGACATGGCCCGCTTCGCCCGCACGCACCTGAAGAACGGCACGGCACCCGGCGGCGCCCGCGTCCTCTCCCCGCGGGCCGTGGCGGCCATGCAGCACCGGGAGGTGGACGGGCGGCCGGGAAGCCCCCCGGGCCGCCCGTCCGCGGCCGATGCCGCGCCTGACCGCGCCGCTCTAGCCTCAAGACATGATCGAGGCTGTGCTGTGGGACGTCGATGACACGATCTTCGACTTCACCGGCTCGGAACGGGCCGGGCTGCTGAGCCACTTCGCGGCCGAGGGACTGCCCTCCGACCAGGCCGCCCTGGACCGATGGCACCAGATCACCAGGCTCGGACACCGGCGCCTCGCGGCCGGCCTGGTGACCTACGAGCAGCAACGGCGCGCGAGAGTCCGCACGTTCGTCGACCGTCCGCTGAGCGATACCGAGGCGGACGCGTGGCACGACCGTTACGAGGCACTGTTCGAAGCTGCATGGTCGGCGTTTCCCGACGTGGCGACGGTACTGGGTGCGCTCCCTTACCGAAACGGCATCCTGTCCAACTCGAGCACCGTCCACCAAGAGCGCAGACTGACGGCCCTGGGCCTGCGTCACCACTTCGAAGTGCTCCTTTGCTCCGACCGACTCGGCTGGGCGAAACCGAACCCCCAGGCTTTCCGGGCCGCCTGCACCGCCCTCGACCTACCTCCCGCCCAGGTCGCCTACATCGGCGACAAACTGGACGTGGACGCCGTAGGCGCCCACAACGCGGGCCTTCACGCCATCTGGCTCGACCGAGCAAGTACGGAAACCCCGGCCCCCACCGGCATACACCGGATCTCGACCCTGACCGACCTTTCCGCGCTCCTGGCCGCCTGCTGAACCCCCCGGGGCGGTCGGAACCTGAGGCCGTCGCGGTCCGGTCCTCCTGACGGCTACTTCAGGGCGAGCGGGTTGATGGGCGAGCCGACCGCGCCGGTGACCTTCAGCGGCGGTGCGGCGAACAGGAACTCGTAAACGCCGTCGTCGGCGCAGTCCTCGGCGAGGGCCTCCAGGTCGAAGATCTCCCCGAGCGGGATCCCCACGTCGCGGAGCAGCACGCAGTGCACCGGGCTGGTGACGGCGAGGTCCTCCCCGGGCGCCACCTCGATGCCCCAGTTGTCCATGCCCAGCGCGGCGAGGTCGCGGGCGCGGATCCAGCGCACGCAGTCGAGGCCGAGCCCGGGTTCGGTGCTCATCCACGCGGCGGCGTCCCGCTCGACCACGAACTTCTTCCACCATCCGGTCCGGATCAGCAGGATGTCGCCCGCCCGGATCTCGGTGCCCTGCCGTTCCGCGATGGCGTCGAGGGTCTCCGGGCCGATCACGTGGCCGCCCTCCAGCCAGTCGACCTCGGCGTGCCGGGCGACGTCGAGCAGGACGCCCCGTCCGGCGATCCCGTTGCCGAGGGCGTCGATGGAACACCGCGCCGCGCCGTGCGGGCCGACCGCGTCCTCGCCGAATCCGTTGTAGAGCAGGCCGTCGTACCAGACGTGCGCGAACGCGTCCCACTGCGTCCCGGCCTGCAGCGGCATGACGACGTAGTCGTCCGACCACTTCGCGCCGCCGGGGTACTCCTGCCGCGCACCGGTCTCGGTCATCATGTGCAGCGGGTTGATCCGGCCGGGGAACGCCTGCGGGCCGTCGGCGCCGAGCGGGATCCCGAGGTCGAACACCGCGCCTTTGCGCACCGACCGCGCCGCCTGGACGATCTCCTGCGGCGTGATCAGGTTGGTGGTGCCGCGTTCGTCCTCGGCGCCCCAGCGACCCCAGTTGCTGACCTCGGCGCCGACCCGGCGGAAGTCCTCGGAGGTCATCGCGACGCCAGATCGCGCTCGTGCACCGCGACCGCCACGGCCAGGTCCTCCCAGGCCATGCCGACGCTCTTGAACACCCGCGGTCTCGCGTCCTCCACGACGGCCCCGCCGCGGACGAGGTCGGCCAGCTCGATCAGGTCGGTCTCCGCGATCGCCCCGTGGCCGAGCGCCTGGACCACGTCGCCCGCCTCGGTCGTGGCCACCGTCCGCGACTCGACCACGACCTGCGCCGCCTCCATGACGTCGCCGCCCAGCTCACGGGCGTCGGGATGGTGCGAGCCGACCGCGACGACCAAGGTCCCCGGGGCCAGGAGATCCGCCGCGAACAGCGGTTCGCGGGCGCTGGTGCAGCAGATCACGATGTCGGCCTCGCCCACGTCGTGCGCCGAGCCGGCGCGGGCGCGCAGGCCGTCGTCGGCGCAGCGGCGGACCAGCCGCTCGGTCCGCTCGGGGTCGCGTCCGGCGACGACCACGTCGCGCAGGCCGTGCAGCGCGTGGAACGTCTCGATGTGCGCGCGTGCCTGCGGTCCGCTGCCGAACACGACGGCCGAGCGGATCGGCCGGGACGCCATGTGCCGCGCCGCGAGGGCGGACACGGCCGGGGTCCGCAGCAGGGTGAGCTCCCCGCCGTCCATCATGGCGAGCAGCCGGAGCGTACGGGCGTCCATCAGCAGGTACAGCCCGGAGATGGTCGGGAGCCCCCGGGCCGGATTGCCCGGCGCCAGGCCGAGCACCTTGACGCCGACGTGGCCGGTGGCCTCCGACGGCATCAGCAGCAGCTCGCCGTGGCTCGTCGGCCGGGAGACACGTCCCTGCTCGTCCTCCGGCCGGAGGCCGCCGAGAAGCACCCGCTCCAGCGCGTCGACCAGGTGCCGCGCGTCGCCGAGCCGCCGCATCCTTTCCCCGTCGATCCCGTCGATGCTCATCGCCGTCCCGTCTCGTCGATCCGAACCTCGGCGCTCTCGTCCGTCGCCGCCACCGTCGCCGTGCCCGTGCGCGGGAGCGCGTCGAAGTCGCCGGCGGACAGCACGACGACCGGTACCTCGATCGCGTAGAGCTCGCGGGCGACGATCGCCGCGAGCGCCACGATCGCGTCCGGCCGCCGGAGGAGGATGGCCGCCGGCGCCACACCGCGCCGGATCTGCTCGGCCAGCACCGTGGAGCTCGAACTCGACCCGCGGCTTCCGTCGAAGGCCAGCACCCGGCCGGCGGCCGAGGTCCCGCGCTGCGGATGGCGGACGTCGGTGATCTCGCCGGTCGCCACGTCGCTGCCGCCCCAGAACGACAGCGGCTCGTCCAGCAGGAGCAGGGGAGCGGTCGTGACCCCCGGGCTGAGCGGTATCCCGATCACGATGCCGCCCAGAGCGCGGGGTCGCGGACGACGCGGCCCGCGCGTGCGGACAGCACGCACTCGGCGAGCGAGGCGAACACGA
This sequence comes from Actinomadura sp. NPDC023710, assembly GCF_040639875.1. Taxonomy (NCBI): domain Bacteria; kingdom Bacillati; phylum Actinomycetota; class Actinomycetes; order Streptosporangiales; family Thermomonosporaceae; genus Actinomadura; species Actinomadura sp. NPDC023710. The sequence goes on along the minus strand of NZ_JBFAGB010000030.1, from coordinate 121,304 downwards.
CGTCGATGCCGAGATTGGTCGGCGCGTACCACGCCCACTTGGCGGAGTTCGTCATCACCACACGCGCCGACGCCCGCAGGACCGGAGCGATGTAGGTGCAGGTGTCCACCAGGATCCGGGCTCCGGCGCGACGGCAGATCGCGGCGTCGCCGGCGCGTTCGGCCTCGGCGAGGACGGCCCGGCTCGTCGAGATCCAGAACTCGATGCCCGCGTCGAACGGCGGCCCGCCGGCCAGCAGCGCGGCGAGCGCGCGGAACTCGGCGGCCGAGAAGTGCGGCGTGCCGACGCTGATCGCGTCGAGCCGTCCGTCCGGCGCCGTGGTGAGCTCGTCGCACGCCGCGCGCAGGTCCGCCGCGGTCACCTCGTACCGCCGCTCGGCGGCGCGGCCGCGGAAGGCGGTCGCGGTGTCGGGGGCCTCCGGCGTCAGGCCGACGGCGTGGAACAGGGCGACGCCCCCGGCCGAGGCCGCCGCGGCGCCGAGCGCCTTCAGCCGGTCCTCGTCCGCGTCGCCGGGCAGCCCGGTCAGCACGGGGACCCGGGTCCCCGAACGGCGGCCGACGAGGTGACCGAGCGCCGCCCACGCGACGTCAGCCGCGAACGTCCCGGCGGGCACCCCCGAGCAGTCGAACAGGTCCTGACCGGCGCGGTTCTCGTCCAGGTGCAGGCCCACACGCGGGGCGAAACCGGTGACCGCGGCGCAGATGTCGGCGAAGTCGCCGTAGCGGTCGGTACGGGCGCCGAGGACCGAGTTTGCGAACACGATGGCGTTCGACTCCGCCCACGCCACGTGCCGGCCGTACGCCGGCCGCTTCGTGAGCTGGTACGGAGCGCAGGTCCACGTGGGTTCCGCGCCGAGGGCGACGTAGCCGTCCATCAGCCGCCGTGCGTCCGCACGCTCGCCGGCGTCGCCGCGCACCACGCCCGGGTGCAGCAGGTCCAGGGAGCCGACGTTGAGCGTCGTCGGGACGGCGACCCGCGCGCCCCCGGAGATCAGCCGTTCGACCAGGTCGATCCCCACCTGCCCGTGAAAGAGGCAGCCGTCGACGTGTGCCGAGTCGACCGTGATCAGCCGGTCGGCGCCGAGCGCGCGAGCGAGCCGGACGACCACCCGCATGGCCAGCGCGGCCCCGTCGCCGTGGCGGCCCGCGAGCATCGCCCGCTGCGCGCCCGTCAGCGCCGGCTCGGAGATCGCGTGCTTCATGAGGCCCTACCTACCCGTGCGTCCCCGCCCGCCCGCGCGCACCCGTGCACGATCCGGCCGTCCTTGACGACCAGCCGGATCCGCGCCAGCGCGCCGATGTCGGCGGCGGGGTCGCCCTCGACCAGCACCAGGTCGGCGAGTTTGCCCACGTCCACCGTGCCGGTGTCGTGCAGCACGTCCATGTTCTCCGCCGCGTTGCGGGTGGCCGCGCGGATCACCTCGGGCGCGCTCAGCCCATACCGGACCATGAGCTCCAGCTCGCGGACCAGATCCGTGTGCGGGTTGAACGGGGTGCCCGCGTCGGTGCCGGCCGCGATCCTGAGGCCGGACCGGACCGCCGCGACGAAGCTCTCCCGGTGCCGTTCCGCCTCGCGCTCGGCCTTCTCGTGCACCCAGGGCGGCATGCCCGCGCCGGTTCCGGCCGTCACGATCGACGCCACCGCGAGCAGCGTCGGCACGAGGTAGGCGCCCCGCGCGACGGCGAGGTCGAGCGCCTCGTCGTCGAGCCGTATGCCGTGCTCGATCGAGTCGACGCCCGCGCGCAGGGCGTTCTTGATCCCCTGGTTGCCGATGGCGTGCACGGTGATCCGCCGTCCCGCGTTGTGCGCCTCCTGCGCGGCGACCGCCAGTTCCTCCTGGACCAGCGCGGTGTGCCCGGGGTCCACGCCGGCGGTCAGTACTCCGCCGGTCGCCATCGCCTTGATGAAGTGGGCGCCCGCCTTGAGCTCGGCGCGGGTCGCCGCCCGCACCCCGTCCACTCCGTCGGCCTCGCGCCCGATGAAGTGGCCGTGCCCGCCCGTCATCGTGATCACCCGCCCGGCGGCCCTGACACGCGGCCCCGGGACGATGCCGTCATCGATCCCCTTGGCCAGCTCGATCACGACTCCGTCGGCGGCGCCGCAGTCGCGGACGCTGGTCACGCCGGCCCGCAGGGTCGCCGCGGCCGTCGTCGCGCTCTTCAGCGTGGCGAGCGGCAGCGAGTCGGACTCGATCTGCCGGGTGAAGTCCGGCCCGGCGTCCGCGGACAGGTGAACGTGCGAGTTGATGAGTCCGGGCAGCAGGCTGCAGCCGGCGCCGTCGAGGATGGCGTGCGCCGGGAACGGCGGGGCGGACTCCGCCGGTCCGATCCACGCGATCCGCCGGCCGTCGACGACGACGGCGCTGCCGGGGCGGCCGCGCCCGTCGTGCCCGTCGATCAGGTTCACGTCCCGGATCAGGAAGGCCGCCGGGCCGGCGGGCACGGGCTCACTCACCGCGGCCGCCCTCGTCCGGCTTCTGCGCGGCCGGCCCGATGGGGAAGTGGCATGCCGTCCTGCGCGCGTGCGGCGCGACGTCCCGGAGGATCGGCGGCTCCACCGCGCAGCGGTCCCGGTCCCCGTGGGCCCGCGGCCCGTACCGGCACCGCGGGTGGAACACGCATCCGGACGGCGGGCTGGCCGGGTCGGCGACGTCCTCGCTCGCGAGCCCGCCGGCCGGCGGCGGCAGCGACCGGCCGCGGGGATCGGGCCGGCTGTCGCGCAGCAGTTCGGTGTAGGGGTGGCCCGGACGGGAGAGGACGTCGGTCGTCCCCTGCTCGACCAGCGTCCCGAGGTACAGCACGCTCAGGTCGGTGCACATGTACTGCGCGATCGCCAGGTCGTGGGTGATGAAGACGTAGGTCAGCCCGAGCCGCCTCTGCAGGTCGAGCAGCAGTTCCAGGATCTCGGCCTGCACCGAGGTGTCGAGTGAGGACGTCACCTCGTCGGCGATGATCACCCGCGGCTCGGCGGCCAGGGCGCGCGCGATGACGATGCGCTGGCGCTGGCCGCCGGAGAACTCGTGCGGGAGCCGCCGCGCGGCGGAGGCGTCGAGAGCGACCGAGGCGAGCAGTTCGGCGACGCGGTCCCGGTGCGCGCCGGTGCGCAGCCGCCCGCGCGGGGCGATCGCCTCGGCGAGCGCCCGACCGACCGACATCCGGGGATCCAGCGAGGAGTACGGGTCCTGCGGGACGAGCTGGATCTGCCTGCGGGCCGCGAAACGCTCCCGGCGCGACAGCCGGTGGACGTCCGTTCCGTCGAGGCGGACCACGCCCCGCGCCGGGGCGATCTGCCCCACCAGCACCCGGGCCAGCGTGGACTTGCCGGAGCCGGACTCGCCGACGACACCCATCGTGCTGCCGCGGGCGATCGCGACGCTCACGTCGTGCAGGACGTTGCGGGAGCGCACGCCGTAGCCGGCCGACACCCCCTCGGCGCCCAGCACGATGTCGCCCGGTTCGTCGGTGTGCGTCATGACCAGACCTCCGTGGCCGGTGTCTCGGCGTGGCAGGCGACGGCGTTGCCCGAGGGGACGGCGACCAGCGGAGGAACGACATCGGCGCAGACGGGGGCCGCGAGCGAGCAACGGGGCGCGAAGGCGCAGCCCGTGCCTCGTGCCTCGGCGGACGGGGCCCGTCCGGGCAGCGGCACGAGCCGGACGTCGTCCCGGTCGGCCGCCGCGTCGGGGGAGGCGGCCAGGAGCGCACGCGTGTAGGGGTGCCGTACGTCGCGCCGGCGAAGGTCCTCCACCGATACCTCCTCCACGACGCGCCCCGCGTACATCACGCAGACCCGGTCGCAGAGCGCGGAGACCACGCCGATGTCGTGCGAGATGAGCAGGATCGCCGTGCCGTGCTCGGTGTTGATCTGCTTCAGCAGGCGCAGCACGTCGGCCTGCACGGTGACGTCCAGCGCGGTGGTGGGCTCGTCGGCGATGATCAGCTTCGGCTCGTGCAGCATCGCCGCCGCGATCATCGCGCGCTGCCGCATGCCGCCGGAGAGCTCGTGCGGATACTGGCGCATCCGCAGCTCGGGCGAGGACACCCGCGTCTCCGCCAGCCGGGCGACCGCCAGGGCGTCGGCCTGCCGCCGGGACGTCCCGGTGTGCGCCCGGAGGACCTCGGTGAGCTGGGTGCCGATCCGCAGCGCGGGGTTGAAGCTGCTCGACGGGTCCTGGAAGACGATCCCGAGTTCGGTGGCCAGCCGCGTGGGCGGGGCCTTCCCCGGGTCGGCCAGGTCGATGCCGTTCACGCCGAGGTGCTCCGCGGACCAGTCCAGCTCGCGAGGCAGCAGCCGCGCGAGGGCGAGCGCGGTCAGGCTCTTGCCGGAGCCGGACTCGCCGACGATGCCGACGATCTCTCCGGCGCCGACGGTCAGCGAGATCTCGTGGACCAGCTCCCGGCCGTCGGGACGGCGGACCGACAGGCCCCGCACGGACGCCGCGGCGGCAGGTTCCCCCTTCCCGCGACCGGACGGGGCGGGACGCGGCGGCGCGGTCACCGGCGCGGACCGCCGCGGTCGCGACGTCCCGCGCGGATCCAGGTGCCGGACGAGGCCGTCGCCGACGAGACCGGCGGCGAGTCCGGTGACCAGGATCGCCACGGCGGGGCCGAGGGCCTCGCCCGGATTGTCGTAGATGTTGCGCAGGCCGCTCGCCAGCAGGCTGCCCCAGTCGTACGACGGCGGCTGGACGCTCAGCCCGAGGAAGCTGAGCCCGGAGACCGTCAGCACGCTGGTCGCGAACCCCACCGAGATGAGCACGAGCAGCGGCGCGGCGATGTTGGGGACCACGTGCCGGGTCAGGACGCGGGCCCGGCCGACGCCCAGCAGGCGCGCGACCGTGACGTAGTCCCGCCCGTTCACCGACAGCGCGAGCCGGTTGGTCAGCCGCGCGAACTGCGGGCAGAACGCCAGGCCGAGCGCGCCGACCACGGACGCGCGTCCCGGCGAGAGGATCGCGGTGAACGTCAGCGCGATGATGATCGGCGGGAACGACAGCAGCAGGTCGATGACCCGGTCGCCCACCGCGCGGACGGCCGGCCCGGCGGCCGCGATCCCCGCGCCGAGGAGCGTGCCGAGCACCGCGGCGATCGCGGTGGCGGCCATCGCCATCTCGATCGTCAGCCGCGTCGCGACCACGGTCCGCCAGAACACGTCGCGTCCGAGCGCGTCGGTGCCCAGCCAGTGCGCGCCGGAGGGGCCCTGGCGGATGTCGGCGGTCAGCCCGTCGGCGCGCGCCCGCCAAAGGATCGGCGCCACGACGGCGACCACCACGATCAGGGCGGCCAGGGCGAGGCCGGCGACGAGCGGCGCCGGGAGCCGGGTGCGCCTCATGAGCGTGTCCTCGTCAGCACCCGCGGATCGAGCAGGCCCAGCGTGACGTCGACGACCAGGTTGATCAGGACGGCGACCAGCCCGAGGACGAGGATGATCCCCTGGATCTCGGGATAGTCGCGCTTCACGATCGCGCGCACGATCTCCGCGCCGATGCCGGGCATGTTGAAGACGTTCTCGGCGACGACCGTCCCACCGAGCAGCGCGACGAGGATGAGGCCGCCGAGCGTCAGCGTGCTGGTCACGACGTTGGGCACCACGTGCCGCAGGAACAACCGCGTGTTCGACAGCCGTTTGCTCATCGCCATCGTGATGTAGTCCTGCGACAGCACCGCCGCGGTCTCGTTGCGCACCAGGCGGGTGAGCACCGCCGCCGGCGCGATGGCGATGGACAGGGAGGGCAGGATCATCGAGGTGAACCCCGCGCCGCCCTGGACGGGCAGCCAGCGCAGCTTCAGCGCGAACACGAAGACGAGCAGGGTCCCGGCGATGTACTCCGGCATGGCGCCGAGGACCGAGGCGCCGACCCCGAACGACGACGTCGCGGCCCGGGCGCGTCCGCGCTGCTGCGCGACGCCGACCGCCGTGCCCAGCGGTATCGCCACGATCAGCACGACGACCAGCGCGCTCGTCGCCAGCGCGACCGTGAGCGGCAGGCGCTGGGAGAGCATCGACGACACCGGCTGGCCGGTGGCGAAGGAGGTGCCGAGGTCGCCGTGCGCCAGTCCGCCGAGGTAGGAGCCGAACTGCCGCCACAGGGGCTCGGTCAGCCCGAGCCGCTCGCGGACCTGCCGCACCTCCTCCTCGCCGGCGGTCAGCCCGACGATCTGCCGGGCCGGATCGCCCGGCACCAAGCGCACGATCATGAACGTCACGACGACGAGGAAGGCGAGCACGGCGGCGACCCCGCCGAGGCGCCGGGCGAGGTAGCCGGCCCACGGGGAGTCGGCCACCCGCCGGGCGAGACCGCGGCTCCCTGCCGATGCGTCGGCGGCGGTCGTCACCATCAACCGTTCGCCTTGCCGACGCGGATCGAGGCCGGCACCGCGAACCCGTTGACGACGCTGCCGCTCGTCCCGCCCGCGAACACGACGTGCACCGGCGCGGTGGCCAGCGGCAGGACGTCGACGTTGCGCAGCAGGGACTGCTGGAAGGTCTTCAGCGCGGCGCACTTCTCCTCGGGCGACCCGCTCGCGGCCTGGTCGTACGCCTGCTCCGCGGCCGGGTTCCTCGTCGCGCCGAGGTTGAGCCCCTTCGGCGGCGCGTCGTGCACGAAGAACTGCCCGACCGGCAGGAAGCTCGACAGCCGGTTGCCGTACACGAAGATCGTGACGTCCCAGTCGTTCTTGCCGCTGAACAGGTCCGACACCCACGCCTGGTTGTCCGTCGTGCGCACCGTGGCGGCGGCGCCCGCGGCCTGGAGAGCGGCCATGACCTGGTCGTTGGCCGCGCCGCCGGCCAGGATGTTCGTGCCGATGACCTGGAGCTTCACGCCCTTGAGCGCCCCGGCCGCCGCGGCCGCGTCGTGCTCGGGGACCAGGGCGTTCGAGCCGGCGTCGAAGCACTCGTAGGAGGATCGGCCGAGGCTGGAGATCAGCTCGCCGGAGCCGAAGCTCTGCACCTTGTTCAGTACGGAACGATCCAAGGCTTGGGCGATCGCGAGCCGGACGTTCCGGTCGGCGGTCGGATGACCGGCGGTCTCATTGAAGACGACCATCGTGTCGGACTGCGGCGCCGTACGGACGGTGATCCCGCCGGTCGACCTGAACCGGTCCCACGCGTTGGAGGTGAACGAGGGGATCTGGAGTTCGCCGGTGGAGGTCAGGTTGGCCCGGGTGTTCTCGTCGTCGACCACCTTGAGCACCAGCTTCTTCGGCGGCTCGCCCGCCGCCTGGCCCGCGTACGCGGGTCCCCACGTGTACCCGGACCGCCGGGTCACGGTGTAGCTGGAGCCGGTGACCTGCGACTCGGAGACGAAGGCGCCCGTGCCGGCGGACGTGGTCCGCAGGCTCGACGGATTCTTCGTGCCGGACGGGCAGACGATCCCGGCGAACGGCCCCGTCATGCCGGGCACCAGGTCCGACCAGGGCTTCGCCAGCGTGATCGTCACCGAGTCGCCGGTCGACGTCGCCTTCGCCGAGTTGCCCGGGCCGATCGCCTGGCGTACGAGGGGCGCCTTGGTCGCCGGGTCGAAGAGCCGGTTCAGCGACGCCGCCGCCACCGCGCCGGTCAGGGCGGTGCCGTCCGAGCAGGTGACACCGCTTCGGAGGTGGAAGGTGGCGCTCTTCGGGGTGGATTTCCATGTGTCCGACAGCCCGGGGACCAGCTTGCCCGACGGATCGAAGTGGACGAGCGTGTCGTACATCGCCGCGAGGGCGACGGCGTCCTGGAACGTGCTCGCCTGGGTCGGGTCGTAGCTGCTGACCGGTCCGTCGAGGGTCATGGACACGACGCCGTTCGTGACGTTCGGCGGCGCCTTGCCGCTGGAGTCCGACGCCCCGCCACAACCGGCGACGAGGGCCGCGCAGACGGAGACACTCGCGACGACTGCCCGATGCCCCATACGAATTCTCATGGTGGTCCTTCGGTGATGTGCCGGATGAGAGGTGCGGTGCCCCGGTGCGGGCGCCTGGTCGCGTTCAACAAAGTGAACTTGTGTCGGCCATGGTGACGACCCGGCTATCCGATGTCAATATGTTGAACGCGCGAATCAGGCGCAGCCGGATCGGCTGCGCCAGGGCGTTCGGTAAGTCAGAACGATGGCGGCGTCATCGCGCCGACGAGCACAGCGTTGCTGTCGGTGGCGTTGCGGTACCAGTGCGACAGGCTTGAGTCGTAGGTGATCGAGTCGCCCTCGTAGAGCGTGTGCATGGTGCCCGCGATGCACACCATGAGCTCGCCCTCGGTGATCAGGATGCACTCCTCGCCGGGGTGCTCGAACGGCGTGCTCTCGTTGCTCCACCCGGCGGCGACCTGCGCCTTTATCATCCCGAGCCGGCCGTTCATATGCGGCGTGATCAGGGTGTACTCAAGGTTCTCGTCGGCCAGCAGCAGGCGGCGGTGGGTCCCGGCGCGGACCAGCGCGCCGGCCGCGGTGTCGGCGAGGAAGAACCGGCCGACCGGAACGTCGAGCGCCTGCGCCAGCTTCACGAGCGTCGTGAACGAGGGGTTCCCCTGGCCGCGCTCGATCTGGCTCAGCAGGCCGGGACTCAGGTCGGCGGCCTGGGCGAGGCCGGCGATGCTCAGGTCGGCGGCGTGGCGCAGCTCGCGTACGAGGTTGCCCACGACGGCCATGGTCGGCGTCGGGTTGCCCGGCTTACCGGCCTCTGTCGACCTTGCGCTGCGCGGCATGGTGACAGCCTGCCCGACCCGGGCAGGTGTCGTCAATATATTGAACAGCACGGCTGGACCGGCGCCCCGGACCATCCGTCCTTGACGCTCGTCTCTGCGTAAGTATAGCTTACGCCACCTAAGTGACAGTAACGATGTGGTTAACCGCCACGACAAGCGGAGGGCCGTTGACCAGCGTGTTCGAAACCTCCCTGAGCGGCCTGCTCACCGGCCGGGTCGCCCTGGTCACCGGTGCGGCCGGCGCGCTCGGCGAATCGATCTGCCACGCCTTCACCCGGGCGGGCGCCGAGGTCGTCGGCGCCGACCTGGTCGAGGGCGGCGCCTGCGACTTCCTCGCGGACGTGGCGACGGCCGAGGGCAACCGGCTCATGGTCGCCGATGCCGTCCGCCGCCACGGGCGCCTCGACGTGCTGGTCCTCAACGCCGGCGTGCAGTTCGTCGCGCCGATCCCCGAATTCCCCGAGGAGCAGTGGGACCGGCTCATGGACGTGATGGCCAAGGGCCCCTTCCTGGCCATGAAGGCCGCCTGGGCGGAGCTGACCCGCCGGCCGGGGTCGCGCGTCCTGATCACGTCCTCCGTCTCCGGCGTGGTGGCCGAGCCGTTCAAGGCGGCGTACGTCTCGGCCAAGCACGCGGTCAACGGCCTCACCAAGGTCGCCGCGCTGGAGGGGGCGCCGCACGGGCTGACCGTCAACGCGGTCGCCCCCGGCTGGATGTCGACGCCGATGGTCGAGCGCCAGCTGCCGGAGCAGATGGCCCTGCGCGGCCTCACCCGGGAGCAGGTGCTGGAGCTCCTGCTCGACCGCCAACCCGTCAAACGCCTGATCGGCACGGACGAGGTCGCCGCCCTTTTCGCGCTGCTCGCCAGCGACCTCACCTCCGCGGTGACCGGCGTCTGCCTACCGGCGGACCTCGGCACGCTCGCGTCCTGAAGCATCACCTTTACCGAAGGGATCGGCCATGTTGCGCGACAAGTACGAGCCGTGCGTCCTCACCGCCGCGGTGACCGGCGGCGACGTCCTTCCGAGCCAGAGCCCGCACATCCCGTGCGGCCCGGAGGCCATCATCGAGGAGGCCGTCGGCGCCGCCGAGGCGGGGGCCACCTGCGTCCACCTCCACGCCCGCGAGCCCGACGGCCGGCCCTCCGGCGACCCCGCCCTGTTCCGCGAGATCGTGGCCGGGATCCGCGAGCGGTCCGGTGTCGTCATCAACATCAGCACCGGCGGCACCCCGGGGATGCCCGAGGAGCAGCGCCTGGCCGGCATCCGCGCCTGCCGGCCGGAGATCGGCACGCTGAACCTCGGGACGATGAACTACGAGGGCTTCCCGAACAGGGCACGCTGGCCGAAGGTGCGGCATGCCTGGGAGCAGGAGGTCCTGGACAAGTCCGGCGAGGGCGTCTTCACCAACACGCTCGGCACCATCCGCCGCTTCGCGGCCGAGTTCCGCGACCTGGGCGTGACGCCGGAGTTGGAGGCGTACGACCTCGGGCACCTGTCCATGGTCCGCTTCCTGCTCGACGAGGGAACCCTTGAGGGGCCCGTGCGGATCCAGCTCGTGCTGGGCGTGCTCGGCGGCGCGGGCAACGCCCTCGACGACTTCTTCACGCTGTCCCAGGCGGCCGCCCGTATCCTCGGACCCGACGCTGCGAGCCTCAGCGTGGCCGCGACCGGTTTCCCGGGCGAGTTCCGGCATGTCGCGACCGCGCTGTCGTGGGGCGCCGACTGCCGGGTGGGCCTGGAGGACAACATCCGGGTCCGTCGGGACCGGCAGGCGGAGAGCAACGCGGAACTGGTCCGCGTCGCCACCGACCTCGCCGATCTGCTGGCCAGGCCGATCGCGACGCCCGACGCGCTGCGCAGCGAGCTGGGTCCCTGGTACAAGGCCACATAGAGGAGTGGAAACCAATTGGCTGCTCGCCCGCCGGCACATCACCAGAGCGGCAACAAACGCCCCGGCCACTTCGGCGGTCCGGCCGTCGGGGGCGCCCGCGCCGACGAGGGGCCGGACGGTGACGCCGACGCCGTCAAGGTGCTGCTCGGCCGCAACATCAACAGCCTGCGAACCCAGCGCGGCATGGCGGTCCGCGACCTGGCCGAGCAGGCCGGAGTGTCGGCGGCGTTCATCTCGCAGGTCGAGCACGGCACGGCGTCGCCCTCGGTGCCGACGCTGGTCCGCATCGCGCAGGCGCTGCGGGCCCACATCGGCGACCTGTTCCAGGCGACGCTGTCGCGCAGCCAGATCGTCCGGCACGACGAACGCGCGGCGTACGAGTACCCGGACCGCGGCATCACCGAGGCCCAGGTCAGCTCGGACGCCAGTGGGTGCCTGGAGGTGCTGTGGGTGAAGCTCGAACCCGGCGGTGGAACCGGCCCGGAGCTGTTCGCCCACGGCGCGGACACCGAGTTCGTGTTCGTCCTCAAGGGGCAGGTCGCCATCACCGTCGGGTCGGAGGCCCACCGCCTCTCCGCGGGGGACAGCCTCACCTTCCCCGGCAAGGACGTGCACGGCAGCCAGAACCTGTCCCGCGGTTCGTCGGAACTGCTCTGGGTGCAGACCCCCGCCTCGTACTAGGAGAGGTCTCGGCGCGCACCCTTCACCCTGTCACTACGGTCGTCGGGAAACGCCAGTGAACTTGTCCGAGAAGCCGACCGGCTTCGTCGCCATGCCCCAGGGCTCCGTCGCGTACTGGCGCGCCGGCACCCCCGGCCGGACCCCGGTGGTGTGCCTGCACGGCGGGCCCGGCCTGCCGCACTCCTACCTGGAGCCGCTCGCCCGGCTGGGCGCCGACCGGGAGGTGATCTTCTACGACCAGGCGGGCTGTGGGGAGTCCGGCCGGGGGTCGCCGGAGCCGTCGTGGTCGATCCCGTACTTCGTCGAGGAGCTGCGGGCGGTCGTGGCGGCCCTGGGCCTGGAGGAGTTCCATCTCTTCGGCAACTCCTGGGGCGGGTGGCTCGCCCTGGAGTACACGCTCGCCGACCCGCCCGCGGCGCCGGTCTCGCTCCTCCTCAACAGCTCCCCGCCGAGCGTGGAGCGCTGGATCGGCGGGGTGCGCGCGCTGCGCGCCCGGCTTCCGCGGGACGTCGTCCGGGCGATGGACGAGCACGAGAGGGCCGGCACGGTGCGCTCGCGCGAGTACCGGGACGCCCTCGCCATCTTCAACCGCCGGCACATGTGCCGGGTGCGGCCGTGGCCCGCACCGCTCAAGGCCGCGCTCGGCGGATTCGGCGACGAGGTGTACGCGGCCCTGTGGGGGGCGAGCGAGTTCGGGCCGGTGACCGGCGCGCTCGCGGACTGGGACGTCACGCCGCGCCTGCCGGGGATACGCGTGCCCACCCTGGTCACCTGCGGGCGGCATGACGAGGCCGCGCCGGAGCACATGGCGGCGCTGGCGGACGGCATCGCGGGCGCCCGGTTCCGGGTCTTCGACGACAGCTCGCACATGGCGTTCCTCGAAGAGCCGGACGCCTTCATCGCCGAGCTTTCGGCGTTCCTGGCCGACGTCGAGGCGCGGCGCCGGTGAACCCTCTTTCGACAAGGACGGGACGATGAGCGAAACCAAGGTCGGCCGGATCGGCCCCAAAGCGACGGCGGAGGGCCGGAACGCGGTCTGCTCCAGCGCGCATCCGCTCGTGACCGACGCGATGCTCGACATCCTGCGCGAGGGCGGCAACGCCATCGACGCGGCCATCGTCGGATGCCTGCTCAACGCGACGATCCAGCAGGACATGACGTGCCACGCGGGCACGGTCACGATGCTGTTCTGGAACGCCGAGCAGGGCCGGTGCCACGAGCTCAACAGCATGGGCACGATCGTGCCGGGGCTCGCCCCGTTCCGGCCGGTCGCCGTCTCGTCGGGGCCGTACACCGCGATCCCGGAGGGGCCGTGCGCGGTGATCCCCGGCTTCATGCCGGGGCTCAAGACGATGCACGAGCGGTTCGGGTCGCGGCCGTGGGACCGGCTCTGCGCGCCGTCGATCCACTGGGCCGAGGTGGGCCACGAGGTCGACTCCTTCGAGCACCTGGTCCTGGGCCACAGCGTCGAGCTGTACATGAACACCGCGTCCGGGCGGCGCCACTTCACCCCCGACGGGCATCTGCCGCAGGCCGGTCAGCGGTGGCCGAAGCCGGAGCTGGCCCGGACGCTGACGAAGCTGGCCGCCGAGGGGCCGGACCTGTTCATCGACGGTGAGTGGGCGCGGTTGTTCGTCGAGCGCGCGAACGAGGTCGGCTGGCCGATCGAGATGCGGCACATGCGCCAGGACGAGCCCCGGTGGGGAGACGGCCTGCGCTACCGGCACGGCGACGTCGAGGTCGTCCAGCAGGCGCCGCCGGAACGCCAGGCCGTCATGTCGGCGATGGTCCTCGGCATCCTCCACGAGCTGGGCGTCGCCGAGCTCGGGCACTATGCCGAGTCGCCCCAGTCGCTGTACTACATGGCGCACGCGCTGCGCCGGGCCGCGTACGAGACCGGTTTCATCAACGACCCGGAGGTGTTCGAGGACCCCAGCAGCGTGCTGATGTCGCGGGAGTACCACCGCGCGCTCGCCGCCGTGCTCAGGATGAGCCGCACCAAGGTGGACCTCACCGAGCACGTCCGGCTCACCGCGACGCCGGGCGCGCTCGGCGAGGCGACCGGCCGGTCGGGCGAGTCCGTCGGCAGCTGCGAGCTGAGCGTCGTCGACGCCGAGGGCAACTGGGTCCAGCTCGTCAACACGGTGCAGGGGGGAGGCGTCCCGGGCCAGGTCGTCGGCGGTGTACCGATGATCGGCAGCACCATGACGAGCAGCCTCACCGCCATGCTCGGCGGCTGGCTGACCGGCGGCGGCCGGATCCGCTCGGTCATCGGCAACACCCTGCTCCTGCGGGACGGCCGCCCGTGGCTCGCCCTCGGCACGCCCGGCATCCCGCACATCACGGTGCCGCAGGTCATGACGAGCATCCTCGAAAACGGCCTGGACCCGTACGCGGCGGACGACGCGCCCCGCATGCTGCCGCTCGCCGACGACTATTCGGTGACGGTCGAAAGCCGGCTGGCGCCCGAAGTCGTCACCGAGGTCGCCCGCATGGGCATCCTGGTCCGGCCGATGGCGCCGTACCAGTACCAGATGGGCAGCTTCCACATGACCTGGCGCGACGACACGGGGGCCCTGCACGCCTCCGCCGGCCCCCGCCGCGCCGGCCAGGCCGCAGCCTTCTGACCGCCCCCGCCGACGCCCGCCCTCCTCACCAGACCAGCGGGCTAATCCTCGTTTAACCCCTGAGGGGCTCTTATGGGCGGGGCCGGGACAGGGTGTTCCGGGGAGAGGGTCGGCGTGAAGGTTTGGGGTTGGGGTGTTGTCGCGGTGCTCTTGCTGGGGGGCGTCGCCGGGTGTGGGGATGGCGGGGGCGGGAGTGGGGTCGCCAGTGCCGGCGGGGTTACCGCCTCGGGGTCTGCCTCGCCCGGCAAGTCGGTTTCTCCGGAGGATGCTCAGCTGAAGTTCGCGCAGTGCATGCGGGAGAACGGGGTGGACGTTCCCGATCCGGGGAGTGGGGACGAGCACGCGCTGCGGCTGGGGAAGGGCGGTGACCGCTCGAAGCTGGAGGCCGCGCTCAAGAAGTGCCAGTCGTGGCTGCAGGCGGGCGGGAAGATGCCCGATCTCAAGGATCCGAAGGTGCGCGACCAGTACGTCAAGTTCGCGCAGTGCATGCGCGAGCACGGTGTCGACATCCCGGATCCGGGGCCGGACGGGCAGATCAAGCTCCCGACCGGGCAGGTCGACCGGGGACAGGCGGAGAAGGCGCGGGAGGCGTGCAAGGCGAGCCTGCCTGGAGTCGGGAAGTGAGGCGGGTCGTGGTCGCGGGTGGGCTTGCCGTCGTGGTGGTGGTGGTCGGCGGTGCCGTCGCGTGGACCAGGGACGGGAGTCAGGCGCAGGGCGCGCAGGCTCCGTTGGCGACGGCGGTCGTCAGCCGGGGCGATCTCGTGGACACCGAGAAGGTGGACGGGAAGCTCACCTATGGCGATGTCCGGGACGTGTGGGCCGGGGCGTCCGGTGTCGTGACGTGGGCGCCGGAGGCGGGCGCGACCGTTCAGCGCGGCGAGACCCTGCTCTCGGTGGCGGGCAGGCCTGCGACGTTGATGTACGGCGGACGGCCCATGTACAGGACGCTGCGTGAGGGTGTCTCTGGAAAGGACGTCCGGCAGCTTGAGGAGAACCTGCGGGCTCTCGGATACGGCGGTATCACCGTGGACGGGGAGTTCACCGGGGCTACGGGGGCCGCTGTCGAGGAGTGGCAGGACGACCGGGGGCTTACGGAGACCGGGCGCGTTGACGCTGGTCAGGTCGTCTTCCTGGGCGGGGCCGCGCGGGTCCGGGAGGTCAAGGCGCCCGAAGGGAAGCGGGTTGCCCAGGGGCAGCCCGCCCTGACGGTGGCAGGGACGAGACGGATCGTGCACGTCGATCTGGACGCCGACAAGCAGGATCTCGCGAAGAAGGGCGCCCGGGTCTCGGTGGAGCTGCCCGGTGGAGCGACCGTCAAGGGGACGATCAGCGAGGTCGGCGGCATCGCCCAGACGACCGGGTCGGGGCAGGACCAGAAGACCACGGTCGGCGTCGACATCTCGGTGGGGAACGCCAAGACGGGGCGGCTGGACGAGGCGCCGGTCAGTGTCGAGTTGGAGAGCGAGCGGCGGAAGGGCGTGCTCTCGGTGCCGGTCGAGGCGTTGCTGGCGCTGCGGGAGGGCGGGTTCGGCGTCGAGGTCGTGGACGGCTCCCGGCGCCTGCTGCCGGTGAAGGTCGGGGCGTTCGGCGGCGGGCGGGTCGAAGTCGCCGGGGGCGGGCTCCGCGAGGGGATGAAGGTCGGGGTGCCCGCCGAATGAAGGGCTTCGACGACGAGGGCTCGGACATCGTGGAGCTGGGCGGGGTGGTCAAGGAGTACGCGGGCGGGGTCGCGGCCCTCCGGGGGGTCGATCTGGTGATCGCGCCGGGGGAGCTGGTGGCGATCGTCGGGCCGTCCGGGTCGGGGAAGTCGACGCTGCTGCACATGATCGGGACGCTGGACCGGCCGACCCGGGGTAGCGTGCGGGTCGCCGGGCACGACGTCGCGGGGCTCGCGGACCGGGAGCTGTCGGCGCTGCGGGCGCGGCACATCGGGTTCGTGTTCCAGCAGTTCCACCTGGCCGCGGGGGTGAGCGCCCTCGACAACGTCGCCGACGGCCTCCTGTACAGCGGGGTCGGGCTGCGGGAGCGTCGGGGGCGGGCGCGGGCGGCGCTCGCTCGGGTCGGGCTGGCGGAGCGGACGGCGCACCGGCCGCACCAGCTGTCGGGCGGCGAGCAGCAGCGGGTCGCGGTCGCGCGGGCGGTCGTGGGCGAGCCCGACCTGCTGCTGGCGGACGAGCCGACCGGCAACCTCGACACCGCCGCGGGCGCCGATGTGCTCGCCCTGCTGGACGAGCTGAACCGCGCCGGCACCACCGTCGTGGTCATCACGCACGACATGGAGGTGGCGGCCCGGGCGCCGCGGCGGGTGCGGGTCCGGGACGGAGTGATCGTCGCGGACGAGCGGGCGGGGGTGGGGAGCCGATGAGGCCCGCTCGGCTCGGTGCGGGCGACGTGCTGCGCGTCGGGCTCGGAGGGCTCAGGGCCCGTCCGACGCGGGTGCTGCTGTCGGCCCTCGGGATCGCGATCGGGATCGCGACCATGGTCGCCGTCATCGGGATCTCCTCCTCCAGCCGGGAGGACCTGTTGCGGCGGCTCGACAGGCTCGGCACGAACCTGCTGACGGCCAAGCCGGGCGACACGCTGTTCGGAGACAAGGCGGAGCTGCCCGAGACGGCACCGGAGATGGTGCGGCGGATCGGGCCGGTCACGGCGGTCGGCGCGACGGGGTCGGTGGAGGCCACCGTCCGCCGCACCGACAGGATCCCGGAGGAGGTCACGCAGGGGATCGCCGTGCAGGCCGCCACGGCCGGGCTGCTCGGCACCCTCGACGTCGCGCCGGCGAGCGGGCGGCGGCCGGACGCGGCCACCGAGGGACGTCCCGTCGTCGTGCTCGGGTCGGAGGCGGCGCGGCGGCTCGGCCTGGACCGGGCGGGCGGCCAGGTCTGGATCGGCGGCCGGTGGTTCGTCGTCCTCGGCGTGCTCCGCCCGGCGGAGCTGGCCCCGGAGATCGACCGCTCCGCCCTCGTCGGCTGGGACGCCGCGCGCCGGTACCTCGGCTTCGACGGGCACCCCACGACGATCTACGAGCGCTCGGCGGACGCCTCGGTCGGCGACGTCCGGGACGTCCTCGCCCGGACGGTCAACCCCGAGCGTCCCGAGGAGGTCCAGGTCAGCCGGCCCTCGGACGCCCTGGAGGCGCGGGCCGCGGCGTCCGGGGCGTTCACCGGGCTGCTGCTCGGGCTCGGCGCCGTCGCGCTGCTGGTCGGCGGGGTCGGGGTCGCCAACACGATGGTGATCTCGGTGCTGGAGCGGCGCCGCGAGATCGGGCTGCGCCGGTCGCTCGGCGCCACCCGCGGCCAGGTCCGCGTCCAGTTCCTCGCCGAGTCGCTGCTGCTGTCGGCGTTCGGCGGCGCGGCCGGGGTCGTGCTCGGCGCGGCGGTGACCACCGGGTTCGCGCTGTGGAAGGGGTGGCCGCCGGTCGTGCCGGTGTGGGCGCTCGGCGGCGCGCTCGCCGCGACCCTGGCGATCGGGACGGTCGCGGGCCTGTACCCGGCGGCGCGTGCGGCGCGGCTGCCGCCGACCGCGGCGCTGGCGGCCGCGTGAGGCTGGTCACGATCTGTCCGATCGGTGCATGATTGGGCGACGTCGACCCGCCCTGGGGGAGGTGCCTCAACCACCATGCCGGTGCCACGCCCGCTCCGCGAGCGCTGCAGGGAGTTCCTCGGGATCGACGGGGAGATCCGCTACATCTTCCCCGCGATGACCTACGGCGGCGGCGCGGGCTTCCTCTTCGTGGTCACGGGCGACCAGGTCGCGGTGATCTCCACCGGCTCGCTGAGCCGCAGCACCCCGAAGAGCATCTGGGGCAGCTACCCGCGCGGCACCCGGATCGGGCCGGTGGAGACGGGTGTCGGCGCGTCGTTCGAGTTCGCGGGCGCCGTGTTCGAGCTCGACGACGAGTACGTGCCGGTCGTCAACGCGGCCGACGCCGAGGTGTTCGCCCGCGACAGCCTTCCCCGCGACCCGCTGCCCGATCTCTGACGAGGCGTCAGGACGACGGCGCCGGCTCGGTGGCCTTGGCCGGGGCGGGCTTGGACGGCGACGGGCTGCGCAGGAACAGCACCATCACCGGCACCAGGTAGGCCGCCCACATGACCAGCTGCAGCCAGGTGATCTGCGGCGTGACGTTCAGGACGCCCTGGAAGACGGTCTGCATCCAGTCGCCGGCGTCGCCGAACTTGGCGAAGAAGGCGTGCGGCTCCAGCGCGACCGAGTGCAGGCCGGGGAACACCTCGGCCTCCTGGAGGTCGTGGAAGCCGTAGCCGAACACGCCGGCGGCGACGACGATGAGCGCGGCGCCCGTCCAGGTGAAGAACCGCTTGAGGTTGATCTTGAGGCCGCCGCGGTAGAGCAGGTAGCCGAGGGCGACGGCCACGGCGAGGCCGAGGAACGCGCCGGTGATCGGCTGGGTGGACCCGCCGGAGGAGTTGGAGATGTTCGTCCACAGGAACAGCGCGGTCTCCAGCCCCTCGCGCCCGACGGCCAGGAACGCGACGGCGGCGAGGGCGAGCGGGCCGATGTCGAGCGCGCCCTCCAGCCTGCCCTCCAGCTCGGCCTTCATGAACCGGGCGGTCTTGCGCATCCAGAAGACCATCCAGGTGACCAGCCCCACCGCGACGATCGACAGGATGCCGCCGAACAGCTCCTGCGTCTTGAACTGCATCTCCGACGACGCGGCGCTCAGCGCGATCCCGAACCCGCACGCCAGGACGACGGCGGCGCCGATGCCCGTCCAGACGGGGAGCAGGGCCCGGCGGTTGCCGGTCTTCACCAGGTAGGCGATCAGGATGCTCACGACCAGGGCGGCCTCGAGCCCCTCACGCAGGCCGATGAGGAAGTTGCCCAGCAGCATCGACGCACTCCTCGGGGGATCGCACGGACGTTTTAGGCAAACCTAACCTAAGCCAGTGTGTGCCTCGCGGTCGCCCCCGTGCAAGTCCGGCCTAGAGCTCGCCCTTGCTGTCGAGGCGCAGGAACGCCTTGGCGATCGGCTGGGCGGTGAGCTCCACCTGCCAGCCGCGGGCGCCGAGGTCGCGCAGGGCGGCGCCGATCGCGGACGCCGAAGCCTCCGCCGGGGGCGTCCACGCCAGCCGGCGGACGTAGTCGGGCTGCACGAGGTTCTCCGACGGCATCGAGTGCTCCTCGGCGAGCGCGGCGACGACGGCGCGGGCCGCGGTGAGCCGCTTGGCGGCCTCCGGGTCGCGGTCGGCCCAGCGGTGCGCGGGCGGCGGCCCGTCGCCGGGCAGGTTGGACTCGGGCAGCGCGCGCTCGCCGAGCTCGCGGGCGCGGGCGACGGCGCGCAGCCACGCCGACTGGTGCCGGCGGGCGCCGCGGCCCCGCATCGTCGGCAGGGCCTGCAGCTCGGCCGGGGTCTTCGGGGACTTCTGCGCCAGCTCGATGATCGCCGAGTCCTGGAGCACCCGGCCGGGGGACAGGTCCCGCTCCTGGGCGATCTTGTCGCGCGCCTCCCAGACCTCGCGGACGGCGGCGAGCGCCCGCCGGTTGCGCACCCGGTGGATGCCGGACGTGCGGCGCCACGGGTCGGGACGCGGCGGCTTCGGCGGCGTGGCCAGGATCGCCGCGAACTCCTCCCGCGCCCACTCCAGCTTGCCCGCCGCCTCCAGCTCCTCACGGAGCACGTCGCGCAGCTCGACCAGCAGCTCGACGTCCAGCGCGGCGTAGCGCAGCCAGTCGTCGGGAAGGGGCCGCGTCGACCAGTCGGCCGCCGAGTAGCCCTTCTCCAGCACGAAGCCGAGCACGTTCTCGACCATGGAGCCGAGCCCGACCCGGGGGTAGCCGAGAAGCCGCCCGGCCAGCTCGGTGTCGAACAGCCGGCGCGGGACGAGCCCGACCTCGGCCAGGCACGGCAGGTCCTGGTTGGCGGCGTGCAGCACCATCTCGGCGTCGGCGAGCGCGGCGTCCAGCCCGGACAGGTCGGGCAGCGCGACCGGGTCGATCAGCGCGGTGCCGGCGCCCGCGCGGCGCAGCTGGATCAGGTAGGCGCGCTGCCCGTACCGGTAGCCGGAGGCCCGCTCGGCGTCTACCGCGACGGGACCGGTGCCCGCGGCGAACGCCGCGATGACGCGTTCCAGGTCGGCGGGAGCGGTGAGCACCGGCGGGACGCCCTCGCGCGGCTCCAGCAGCGGGACGGCGGGAGGACCGGTGTCGGCCTCCGCGCTCGCCTGGTCGGGGCCCGGCCCGGCCGGCCCGGGAACGGTCCCGGGAGGGGTCGCCGCCGTCTTCTCCGCACCGGCGCCCCGTTCGGGGCCGGTGGCGCGCGTTTCGGACACTCCCACTTCTTCCGTGTTCTCCCCCGCCGCCTCGGTTTCGGACGCTGTGCTCACGCCCCCTACCGTACGTCGCTCAGCCGCCCGCGCCGCCAGGCCGGTCCGGCAGCTCGGCGACACCGGCCGGCGGGAGCCCCGCCGTGGTGCACATCACCTCGCACCAGGCCAGCACGTGACCGGCGAGATCGTCGCCGGTCGGGGACCACGAGGCGCGCAGCTCCAGCTCCGTGGTGGACGGCTCGTCGCGCTTGTCGCCGAAGCTCTCCGACACCGCGCGGGTGATCGTCCCCGACACCCCGGCGTAGCCGGCGGGCTCCAGGGCCTCCAGCAGCCAGTCCCACGCGACGGAGCCGATCAGCTCGTCGGCGGCGATGTCGGGCTCCAGGTCGGCGCGGATGTAGGCGACGACCCGGAAGCCGTTCGTCCAGCCGGCGCGGCCGTCGGGGTCGTACAGCACGATGAGGCGGCCCATGGCGACCTCGGCGTCGTCGTCGCGGTAGACGCTGCCGGACATGGCCGCCGCGTACGGCGCCAGGCTCTGCGGGGCGGGCATGTCCTCCAGGTCGAGCTCCGGCCGGAGGGCGGGCCCGCCGAGGATCTCGCGCAGCGTGTCGACGGCCCGCTGGAAGGCAGGTGGGTTCATGGGTGGACCGGCCTGATCGCGGGGGAGTGTCGGGTCGCCGGGCACCGGCTCGGGCCGGTGGCGGTGGGACGGGGCGGTGCCGCAGGGGGCGGCCGGTGGACGTGGAGGGGAGGCAGGCACGGCACAGGTTTCGTCTCGGGGGCCGGGCCGGTCAGGCCACGGCCCGCACGGTGGCGGCGCGGCCGCGCGCCCGGGCGGTCTCGGGGGCCCGGCGGGGGGCCGGGGCGGTCACGGCGGTCACGGCGGGCGGCAGGCCGACCAGGACGGCCGAACCGCAGTCGGCGCAGGCCCGCTCGGGGCACTCCTCGCCGTGCCCGTCCTCGCACGGCGGCTGCTCGAACACCCGTTCATCACCGCAGGTGAAGCAGTACAAGGGGGAACCTCCCTCGGCTATGACACGCATCACGTTCGCACGCGCCGGTGACAGAATGCGGGACTTCGCTCGGCGTGTCCGGAAGTTCGTTGCGCCTCACGCGCCACTCCGGTGCTCTCCCATCGGCTTTTCGTGGGACCATCACAACGTGACCGCTGACGCAGCCCGTTCGAACGACCACTCTGCGCGCACGCCCGACGACGGCGGCCTCGCCGAGAGCCCCTTCCTGCTGGCCTGCCGGCGCCTGCCGGTGCCGCACACGCCCGTGTGGTTCATGCGCCAGGCGGGTCGCTCGCTGCCGGAGTACCTGCGGGTCCGCGAGGGCGTCCCGATGCTGGAGTCGTGCACCCGCCCGGACATGATCGTGGAGATCACGATGCAGCCGCTGCGCCGGTACGCGGTGGACGCGGCGATCTTCTACAGCGACATCATGGTGCCGCTCCGCGCGGTCGGCGTCGACCTCGACATCAAGCCCGGCGTCGGCCCGGTCATCGCCGATCCCATCCGCGACGCCGCGGGCCTGGACGTCCTGCGCCCCCTCTCGCCCGACGACGTCCCGTACGTGACCGAGGCCGTGGGGGACCTGGTCGGCGAGCTGGGCGCGACGCCGCTCATCGGGTTCGCCGGAGGCCCCTTCACGCTCGCCTCGTACCTGATCGAGGGCGGCCCGTCCAAGAACCACGAGCGCACCAAGGCGATGATGTACGGCGAGCCGGAGCTGTGGGCCCGGCTCATGGAGCGCCTGACCGACCTCACGATCGCGTTCCTGAAGGTGCAGGTCGCGGCCGGGGCGAGCGCGGTGCAGGTCTTCGACTCGTGGGTGGGCGCGGTCGCCGCGCAGGACTACCGCGAGTTCGTCCTGCCGCACGCCCGCCGCGTGTTCGCCGAGATCGAGCCGCTCGGCGTCCCGCGCATCCACTTCGGCGTCGGGACGGGCGAGCTGCTCGGCCTGATGGGCGAGGCGGGGGCGGACGTCGTCGGCGTCGACTGGCGGGTGCCGCTGGACGAGGCCGTCAGCCGGGTGGAGCCGGGCAAGGCCCTGCAGGGCAACCTCGACCCGGCGGTCCTCTTCGCGCCGTGGGAGATCGTGGAGCGTCGCGCCCGCGACGTGCTGGCCCGCGGCCGCACCGCCGAGGGGCACATCTTCAACCTGGGCCACGGCGTCCTGCCGTCCATGGACCCGGACATGCTGGCCCGCCTCGCCGACCTCGTCCACGAGGCGAGCACCGACGACCCGCACTAGACGGGCGGCGGCGGCCCCTGCCGCGGTGCCCGCGAGGGGTCCTCGCCCGCGCCGACGGCGGCCTTCGCGTCATCCGGCTCCGGTGCCTGCTCCGGGTTCCGCGCGGGGTCGGCCGCGTCGCCGTCCGCGGACCGGGCGCGCACCCGGCGGCGCAGGGCCAGCGCCGGCAGCCCGATCACGGCGGCCGCGACGAGGAACGGCAGCAGCCAGCCGACCACGGCGGCGACGCCGCCGACGAACGCGGTGAACGCGTGCCACCCGTTCTCCAGCCCGCCGACGAATCCGCCGCGGGGCTCGTCCTTCTCGGGCGGCGGGGCCTTGCTCACGAGCGTCACGGTCACGGTCGCGAACTGCGTGCGGTGGGCGAGCGACTTCTGGCGCGCCTGGAGCGCCTCCAGGTCGGCCTCCCGCTCGGAGATCTCCTGCTCGATGCTCATGATCTCGCTGACGGAGTTCGCCCGGTCGAGCAGCTTGCGGAACGACTCCAGCGCGGCCTTCGCGGACCGCACCCGCGCGTCGACGTCGGCCACCTCGCCCGTGACGTCCTCGGCCTGCTGGCTGAGCGACAGCTTCGTGCCGAGCTCGGCGCCGAGCCGGCCCAGCACCTCGGCGTACCGGTCACCGGGGATCCTGAGCGCGATCTCCGAGCGGGCCGGGTCGCTCGACGTCGACTCCCGCTCGACGTAGCCGCCCGCCGCGGCGACCAGCTGCTTGGCCTTGGCGGCGGCGGCCTCCACGTCCCCGGCCCGCACCCGCAGGTCGGCCGTGTGGACGACCTCGCGCCCGGTGGGCAGGGGCGCCTCCGGCCGCGCGGTCCCGCTCTGCGGGGCGCCCTCGGCGCGCCGGGCGCCGCCCGGCAGGGCCGGCGCCGTGGCCATGCCCCGGGGGGCGGAGTCCGACGCTCCGGAGGAGTGGTCGCCGCCCCCGCACGCGGCCATGCCCGCGGCCAGCGGCAGGACGACCAGTGCGCAGGTGATGCTCCTGACGATCCGCATGGGGCTTGGACGGGGTGCGGCGGATCACCGTTCCCCGGGACCGGTCGCGATCCGGGCACGAAGCGGGCACGCGGTGATCACGGGCCGTCGGTGAGGACGACCGGCCCGCCGATGTTCACGGACCCGAGCGTCCACAGGGCGCCGGTACCGGGGACGACCGCGAGCGCGGTCGCGTAGATGTTGCTCCTGTTGGGCACGGCGGTGGTCGGGACGCGCTCCCAGGTCCCGCCGCCGTAGCGGAGCAGGCCGGGCTTGGCGGGCTCGTCGAGCGAGTGCCCGAGCGCCCACAGCGTCCCGTCCTCGCCCTCGACGATCCTGGTGAGGGCGTTGAGGCCGGGCGGCGGGGTGACGCCCGTCCAGGCCGTGCCGTCCCAGTGCATCAGGACGGGTGAGGCCGGGGACGTGCGGTAACTGATGCCGGTGGCCCAGGCGTCGGTGGGGGAGAGGGCGATCATGTCGGTGAAGCCGGTCCCGGGGACGGGCTCGTGCACGGGGACGCTCCGCCAGGATCGCCCGTCCCAGTGGTGTGCGGCGAGCGTCTGGTCGGTGCGGGAGGCGGTGCCGAGGAACCAGATGTCGTCGTCGGCCCGGATGTAGGACGCGTACCGCTGCATGTCAGGGACGGCGGTGATGTGCGTCCAGGTATCGCCCGTCCGGCGGTAGACGTCGCCGTCGGTGCCGACCCAGACGCCGTCGGCCCTCGCCTGGAGGTCCGCGGCGCGGGCGCCGGACGGCAGCGCCACCTGCTCGAACCGCGATCCGGTGAAGTGCGCCACGTAGGGGGTCATCGTGGCCGTGTCGCCCGAGCCGTACTTCGGGCCGGTGATCCACACGTCCTCGGGACCGGCCGCGTCGACGTCGGCGATGGTGCCGCGGGCGGACAGGTTCTGGAGGCCGTACTCGACCCAGCGGGCGTCCTTCCAGCGCCGGACGACGGGGTTTCCCGGGATGCTCTGCCCGGTGCCCGGGATCGGGCCGGGGATCACCAGTTCGCCCTGGTTCCCGGCGATCCAGACGCTGTCGGGCGAGGCGGCGTCGACGTCGTAGAGGCTGTTGTTCGGCCAGAAGAACGGCAGCGGGACCTGTGCGAACCGGCCGCGGGCCGCGGCCGACGCGGGGGACGCGAGCCCTCCGGTCGCGAGCACTCCGGCCGTGAGGGCCGCCGTGACGAGGGCGGAGGTCTTCCGAGGCATCATGGGTGCCAGTATTCACTGGCGCGGTCTTGGGGTCTTGTCATCTCCGCGACAAAATCCGGGCGCCCGAGCGCGGCGCCGGGCCCGCCCCGGTGCGCGATCCGGCGAGGCGTCTGGGAGGCTGGAGGCATGACCACGTCCCATGCCGTTGTCGTCGGGGGCGGCATCGCGGGCCTCGCCGCCGCGCGCATGCTCGTCCGGGAGGGCGTCCGGGTGACGGTCCTGGAGGGCTCCCCCCGGATCGGCGGGAAGCTGCGGGTCAGCGAGATCGCCGGGATCCCGGTGGACGAGGGCGCCGAGTCGATGCTCGCCCGCCGTCCCGAGGGCCTGGACCTGGTGCGCGACCTCGGCCGCTCCGGCGACCTGGTGAACCCCGGCACCACGTCCTCGGCGATCCTCAGCCGCGGCGCGCTGCGGCCCATCCCGTCCGGCCAGGTGATGGGCGTCCCGTCCGACCTGAAGGCGCTGGCCGCCGCGCACGTGCTGTCGCCGTCCGGGCTCGCGCGCGTCCCCCTCGACCTCGTGCTGCCGGAGACGCCGCGCGGCGGGGACGTGTCCTGCGCCGACTACATCGGCGCCCGCCTCGGCGGCGAGGTCGTCGACCGGCTCGTGGAGCCGCTGCTCGGCGGCGTCTACGCGGGACGGGCCGAGCGGCTGTCCTTCGAGTCCACGCTGCCCGCCGTCGCCGCCGCCGCGCGCTCCCACCGGTCGCTGATCCACGCCGTCCAGGGCATCCGGGACGCCGCGCCGAAGAACCCCGGCCCGGTGTTCGCCACGCTGCCGGACGGGCTCGGCACGCTCCCGCACCTGGTCGCAGCCGACATCACCGAGGCCGGCGGGACGGTCAGGACCGGCGCCACGGTCCGCGGGCTGCGCCGCCGCGAGAACGGCTGGCGGCTGACCGTGGGCCCGGCCCGCGCCCCCGAGCACCTCGACGCCGACGCGGTGGTGGTCGCGGTGCCGGCGGCCCCGGCGTCCCGGCTGCTGGAGCCGGACGTCCCCGCCGCCGCGCGGGAGCTGGGCGGCATCGAGTACGCCAGCATGGCGATCATCACGCTCGCCTACCGGGCCACCGCGTTCCCGCGGCTCCCGGAGGGCAGCGGCTACCTCGTCCCGAACGTGGAGAGCGACACCGCCCGCGGCGGCCGCGGGGTCAAGGCCGTCACGTTCAGCTCGCTGAAGTGGCCGCACCTGCGCGAGCGCGACCCGGGCGTCGTCGCGGTGCGCTGCTCCATCGGCCGGTACGGCGAGGAGCACACGCTCCAGCGGACCGACGAGGAGCTCATCGCGACCGCGATGGCCGAGCTCGCCGCGACGTGCGGGGTCACCGAGCTGCCCGCCGAGAGCCGGGTGACCCGCTGGGGCGGCGGTCTCCCGCAGTACAACGTGGGCCACGCCGACCGCGTGGCCAAGGTCCGGGCCGCGGTCGCCGGAGCGCCGGGGCTGGCCGTCGCGGGCGCCGCCTACGACGGCCTCGGCATCCCGGCGTGCATCGCCTCCGCGCGTGCGGCGGCGCTCCGCGTGCTTGACCATTTGCGCGATCGAGAAGGAGTGGGACCATGACGGAGCAGCCGGGCAAGCCGAAGGCGCGCGAACTCAACAACGTCATCCGCTACACCATGTGGTCGGTGTTCCGGGTCGCGAACCCGGGAACCGTGGGCGAGCAGGAGGCGGCGGAGGTGCAGGACCTCCTCGACCAGGCCGCCCAGAAGGACGTCACTACGCGCGGCGCCTACGACGTCGCGGGCCTGCGGGCGGACGCCGACTACATGTTCTGGTGGCACGCGCCCACGTCCGACGACCTGCAGGAGGTCTACACCCGGTTCCGGCGGACGGCGCTGGGCCGCGCGAGCGAGCCGGTGTGGTCGCAGATGGCGCTGCACCGCCCGGCGGAGTTCAACAAGAGCCACATCCCGGCGTTCCTCGCCGACGAGGAGCCCCGCGCCTACGTGTGCGTCTACCCGTTCGTCCGCTCCTACGAGTGGTACCTGCTGCCTGACGAGGAGCGCCGCGCGATGCTCGCCGAGCACGGGAAGATGGCGCGCGACTACCCCGACGTCCGCGCCAACACGGTGTCGGCGTTCGCGCTCGGCGACTACGAGTGGATGCTGGCGTTCGAGGCCGACGAGCTGCACCGCATCGTCGACCTGATGCGGCACCTGCGGGGCGCGAGGGCCCGCCTGCACACCCGCGAGGAAGTGCCGTTCTACACGGGTCGCCGCAAGCCGGTCGCCGAACTGGTCGCCGGCCTGGCCTAGCCCGCCCCATCACTCCGAATCGCGCGTGGGGCGGGGGCGGCCGGCAGTAAAGTGCCGTCCGTGACCAAGTCTCCCGCCCGGCACACCCGCGGACGGCACGCCCGGCCGCCGTCCGAGTTCTCCACCCGCCTGCACCGCCTGATCGCGTCCCTGCGAGGCTCCCGGCGACGCCGGCTGGGCGTCGCCGGGGCGGTGACCGCCACGGTCGCGGTGCTCGCGGCCGTCGCCGTCCTGGCGCTGCCCGGCGGCTCGGGCCCCGCGCCCCGCGCCGCCGTCGCCGCCCGCACGGCCGCCGCACCGTCCCCGAACGAGCGCGTCGGGGACCCCGACGAGATCACCGACGCGGTGCCGTACTTCGAGACGAAGGACCCCGGCGGGAAGGTCGTCAAGCACGTCACCGACGTCCGCCGCAGCGGCAGCTTCGTGCGCGTCTACACCGACCTCGGGGAGTCCGACGAGAACTCCGATCCGGCCATCGACCTGTGCAAGTGGACGACCCAGTTCCTCAAGGACGGCGGCGACGACGAGCCCCGCGTCTTCGTCCACGGCAAGAGCGACGACAACGGCAGCGTCGTGCTGGCCAACAAGCAGAGCGACAAGGACGACTGCGAGGTCCCCGAGACCCCCTAGCGGCCGCCGGGCCGCGTCAGGGCCCGGGAGGTCGCGTCATTCGGCCGGTTCGAGGGTGAGGGAGATCGAATTGATGCAGTAGCGGTCGTCGGTCGGGGTGTCGTAGCCCTCGCCGTGGAAGACGTGCCCGAGATGCGAGTCGCACACCGCGCAGCGGACCTCGGTACGGACCATGCCGAGGGAGCCGTCCTCGATCAGCGTGACCGCGTCGGAGTCGGACGGCGCGAAGAACGACGGCCAGCCGCAGTGGCTCTCGAACTTGGTCTCCGACCGGAACAGCTCCGTCCCGCACGCGCGGCACCGGTACACACCGATGGTCTTGGTGTCGGTGTACTCGCCGGTGAAGGGCTTCTCGGTGCCCGCCTCCCGCAGCACGTGGTACTCCTCCGGGCTGAGCCGGGCCCGCCACTCGTCCTCGCTTTTGCGGATCTTCTCCATGGTTCGACCGTACCCGGCGGCGCCGCCGGGGAGGACTGTCGTGCCCGTGGGTTACCGTGCGGTTATGGCCTCGCCCTTCATCGAGATCCCGGTCGGGGATCGCCTCGTCAAGGTGACCAATCCCGACAAGGTCTACTTCCCCGAGCACGGCTACACCAAGCGGCAGCTCGTGGAGTACTACGTGGCCGTGGGGGAGGGGATCCTGCGCGCCACCCGCGACCGCCCGACGACGCTGGAACGCTGGCCCGCCGGGGTCTTCGAGGGCGCCCGCATGGCCACCCGCGAGGACTACGCGCGCGGCCAGGCGGGCATGGGCGCCGGGAAGTCCGACGCGTTCTACCAGAAGCGCATTCCGAAGGGCGCGCCCGACTGGGTGCGGACCGCCCGGATCGCCTTCCCCAGCGGGCGCTCCGCCGACGAGGTCTGCCCCACCGAGGTCGCCGTGATCGCCTGGGCGGCCAACCTCGGGACGCTGACCTTCCACCCGTGGCCCGTCCGCAAGGGCGACGTCGACCATCCGGACGAGCTGCGCATCGACCTCGACCCGCAGCCCGGCACCGACTTCGCCGACGCCGTCCGGGTGGCGCTCGGCCCGGCCCGCGACCTGCTCGCGGAGCTGGGCTACACCGGGTACGTCAAGACGTCCGGCAAGGGCGGCGTGCACATCTACGTCCGCATCGAGCCGCGCTGGACGTTCACCGAGGTCCGCCGGGCCGCCCTCGCCTTCGGCCGCGAGGTGGAGCGCCGCGCCCCCGCCGAGGTCACCACGAAGTGGTGGAAGGAGGAGCGGGGCGAGCAGATCTTCATCGACTTCAACCAGAACGCGCGCGACCGCACGATCGCGTCCGCCTACAGCGTCCGGCCGGCCCCGCACGCCCCGGTGTCGGCGCCCGTGACCTGGGAGGAGCTGTCCGGCGTCGACCCGCGCGACTTCACGATCGCCACGATGCCCGCCCGCTTCGCCGAGCTGGGCGACCTGCACGCCTCGATCGACGACGCGTCCTTCTCCCTGGACGCCCTCCTCGACATGGCCGACCGCGACGAGAAGGACCACGGCCTCGGCGACATGCCGTACCCGCCGAACTACCCGAAGATGCCCGGCGAGCCCAAGCGCGTCCAGCCCAGCAAGGACGCCGGCGACCACTAGGGAATTTCCGCCACGCGGCCTTTCTTGCACCGGGTGGCAGCCGGTCGAAGCGAAGGCGGAGCGATGTCCATACTGACCATCCGGTATCTCGGAGGGCCGAGCGCGATCCTGGAGATCGGAGGCGTGCGGCTTGTCGTCGACCCCACGTTCGACCCGCCCGGCGACTACCCGATGGGGTCGCGGAAGCTGACCAAGACCGCCGGGCCGGTGCTCGGCCCGGCGGACGTCGGCCGGGTCGACGCGGTGCTGCTGTCCCACGACCAGCATCCGGACAACCTGGACACGGGCGGCCGGGCCTACCTGGCCGGGGTTCCGCTGACCCTGACGACGGAGGCCGCCGCCGGACGCCTCGGCGGCACCGCCCGCGCGCTGCCGAACTGGGAGCACGCCGAACTGCCCCGCCCGGACGGCGGGACGCTCCGCGTCACCGGTGTCCCCGCCCAGCACGGTCCGGACGGCACCGCGCATCTGACGGGCCCGGTCACCGGCTTCGTCCTTTCCGGCGAAGGCCTGCCCACGACCTATGTGAGCGGCGACAACGCGTCCCTCGACGTGGTCCGGGCCGTCGCCGGGCGGTTCGCCCCGTTCGACGTCGCCGTGCTCTTCGCCGGTGGTGCCCAGACCCCGCTCGTTGGCGACGCCTACCTCACCCTGACCAGCGAGGGCGCGGCCGAGGCCGCCGTCATCCTGGGCGCCACCCAGATCGTGCCGCTGCACTTCGAGGGCTGGGCGCATTTCTCCCAGGGCCGCGACACCCTGGCGCCGGCCTTCGAGCAGGCGGGGCTGACCGATCGCCTCCACCTCGTCGGAGTCGGCGAGAGCGTCGCGTTGTGACGTGAGTGAGGCCCGCCGCCTCAGGGCGGCGGGCCTCACGGCCGGGTCGGCGTGTCAGGGGATCAGTAGAGCCTGCGCTCCTGGACGGGCAGGCTGACCTCGGACGGGCCGCGCCAGGTGGTCGCGCTGGGCGGCGGGGCGACCAGTGTGTTCACGTCCTCCCCGGCCGCCAGGACCGGGATGGAGACGGAGCTGCCGCGCAGGTCGACCGTCACCTGGGCGCCGGTGGGCGTGTCGAAGTTGTAGTCGGCGTCCGTTCCGGCGAGGACGAGCGCCAGCCGGTGCCCCTTCTTCAGTAGGTACTCCTGGCTGAGCGTCTGCCAGGAGACGGTGTAGTAGCGACCGGACTTCAGCGGCTCGGGCCTGCTCGGCGACCGGTGGTTCTGGGCGTCGAGCCACCCTCGGGCGACGACGTTGACCGGCGAGGTGACCGTCGTGACCTCGGTCTTCTTGTAGCAGGCGTCGTCGGCGGGCGTGCTCTCACCGTGGCAGTCCTCGGTGGTCAGGGTCCGGATGCCGGAGCCCGCGCCGAGGTAGTTCACGCGGGTGTCCTCGCCGTAGTCGACGAGCAGCGCGGTGAGGTTCGACGTGGGCCCGTCCAGCTTGATCCTCAGCCGGGCGTCCGGGGTGCCGGACAGGCGGCCGGTCTTCGGCAGCGGCGCCGACACGAACGCCGTCCGGTAGGGCCTCGTCGCCGTGGGATCGGCGACCATCGCCTCCTCCGGGTAGCCCGCGCCCTCAGGGCCGGCGGCGTCGGTGAAGGAGGCGGCCGCGCCCGCCGCGGCCGGCTTCAGGCCGAGGGAGCCGCCCTCGCCGGGGCGCAGGACGACGCTGCGCGCGTCCCGGGCCGGCCAGTCCCGCTGGGTGATCCACTGGTCCGGGCCGATCTCGATGTCGGCGCGCGGCTCGCTCATGATGCCGTTGGGCACCTTCTGCAGTTCGTGGTCGAACCACTTGTGCAGGGTCGCCACCCACGCGTCCCGCCGGGTGTCGAACGGATCGACGTGGCCGCGCTGGCTCAGCCAGACCTTGCGCTGGACGCCGCGCCGCGCGAGGGCGCTCCACCACTTGGCGAAGTGGTCGTCCTTCACGTTCAGGTCGTTGACGCCGTGGGCGGCGAAGATGCTCGCGTGGACCCGGGAAGCACGCGCGATCGTCCCGTCCCGGTAGTCGGCGGTCTTCCAGTAGGCGTTGTAGTTGCCGGTCGCGTCGTCCTCGCCCTCGTCCAGATCCGCGTTGACGGCCGCGCACTTGGCGGGCGGGTCGGTGTCGACGTAGTCGGCGAGCCACGGCTGCTCGTCGTCGGTGTACTTCACGCCGTTCATCCGGCTGTAGTCGTACCAGCTGCTGATCGCCGAGATGGGGACGATCGTCTCCAGCCCCTCGACGCCGGTGGCCGCCACGCCGTTGGCGAGCGTCCCGTCGTAGGACTTGCCGATCATGCCGGTGCGGCCGGTCGTCCAGGTCGCCTTCGCCGGGCTGCCGTCCGGCCGGTAGGCCCGGGCGCGCCCGTTGAGCCAGTCGATCACGGCCTTGCCGCCGAGGACGTCGGTCGGGCCGCCGCTGACCGGGCAGCCGTCGGAGCGGGTCGTCCCGACCATGTCCACGGCGAGGAACGCGTACCCGCGCGGAACGAAGTAGTTGTCGTAGTAGAGCGGGAACTTCACCGGGTTCCCGTTCGCGTCGTAGGTCTTGCGCTCGCTCTCGTTGCCGCGCCCCGCGTTGTCGTAGTAGGGGCTCTCATCCATGATCACCGGCACCCTCAGACCGTGCTCGGTCTCCTTCGGCCGGATGATGTCCACGTTGACGCGGTCCTTCTTGCCGTCCCGGTCGCTGTCCACGCCGGACTCGACGTAGACGTGCTCGCGGATCGCGTCCTTGTAGGAGAAGACGGGCTGGGTGACCCCGCCCCTCACCACGATCTTGGGGGACGTCCCGGCCAGCGCCGTCGCGCCGCCGCCCGTGCCCGCGAGCGCCGCGCCGGTCAGCACGGCCACCGTCATGGTCCGCCGGGTTCGTCTCAGGGATCGCCTGGCCAACCCGCACCTCCGAGTATGAAAATGATCTCCGACGGGGCACAGGCTCCTCGTCTGGAGGGCACGGGTAAAGGGCGGCGTGCGACGAAGTGGGCCCGGATGTGGTCACCTCCTGCCCTTGCCAAAGCGGAAATGTCCCTATTGCGGATTTCGGTTGTCCGGGAACGGGTCGCGGGGATGCCCGGCGCGCCGGCCGGGCACCCCCGCCTCATGGGTTGGAGCTATAGGAAGTCACTCAGGATGGGCCCGTTCCGCCTCAACTTCTCCAAGAAGGGCGTCGGGCACAGCGTCGGAGGGCGTGGAGCCCGCTACACCCGCTCGGCGGACGGGCGCCGTCACATGACACTGCGCGTCCCCGGAACAGGCCTGTCGTGGCGACGGTCCTTGAAATCGTCTAGCCGCTCTTCGCGCGATTGACCGCCGACAGGACGGCCTCCACCGACGCGTTGAGCACGGACGTGTCGCGTCCCGCGCCCCAGCGGGTCGCGCCGTCCACGCGGCATTCGGCGTAGGCGACGGCCACGGCGTCCCGCCCGGCCCCGGCCGAGTGCTCGGCGTACTGCAGGACGTCCACCTTGATCCCGGCGGACGCCAGCGCGCCGGTCAGCGCGTCCAGCGGGCCGTTGCCCGTGCCGGTGTGCTCGCGCTCGTCGCCGTCGACCCGGACGACGCCGGTGAAGTCGTGCCGCGCCGGGCCGGTGCTGGAGGTCCGCCATCCGGTCACCTGGACCGGTCCCGGCCGGTCGAGGTACTCGGCGCGGAACAGCTCCCACAGCTCGTCCGCCGTGACCTCCTCGCCGCTGCCGTCCGTCGCCCGCTGCACGACCTGGGAGAACTCGATCTGCAGGCGGCGCGGCAGGTCGAGCCCGTGCCCCGTGCGCAGCAGGTAGGAGATGCCGCCCTTCCCGGACTGGCTGTTGACGCGGATGACCGCCTCGTACCCGCGCCCGACGTCGGCCGGGTCGATCGGCAGGTACGGCACGTCCCACGGCAGCCCCTCCGGCGGCACGCCCCGCTCCCCGGCGAGCCGCGCGTGGCGGGCCATGCCCTTGCCGATCGCGTCCTGGTGGGTGCCGGAGAACGCCGTGTACACCAGGTCGCCGCCGTACGGATGCCGCTCGTGGACGGGCAGCCTGTTGCAGTGCTCGACCGTCCGCCGGATCTCGTCGATGTCGGAGAAGTCGATCCGCGGGTCGACGCCCTGCGCGTGCAGGTTCAGCGCCAGTGTGACCAGGTCGACGTTGCCCGTCCGCTCCCCGTTGCCGAAGAGGCAGCCCTCGACCCGCTGCGCGCCGGCCAGCATCGCCAGCTCCGCGCACGCGACGCCCGTCCCGCGGTCGTTGTGCGGGTGGACCGACAGGATGACCGCGTCGCGCCTGGCCAGGTTGCGGTGTATGTACTCGATCTGGTCGGCGTACACGTTCGGAGTGGCGATCTCGACCGTGGCCGGCAGGTTCAGGATCAC
This sequence comes from Actinomadura sp. NPDC023710, assembly GCF_040639875.1. Taxonomy (NCBI): domain Bacteria; kingdom Bacillati; phylum Actinomycetota; class Actinomycetes; order Streptosporangiales; family Thermomonosporaceae; genus Actinomadura; species Actinomadura sp. NPDC023710. The sequence continues at coordinate 87,879 of NZ_JBFAGB010000030.1, read as the reverse complement.
CGGGCGGTCGGGGGAGGCGTCCCACAGCGCGGTGACCGCGTCGCACACCTCCAGCGCGTAGTCGGGCTCGGTGACGTTGAACGTCTCGGGGGAGAACTCGAACCGCACGCCGGGCCCGGCGAGCCGCGCCACGTCGGCCGCGCCGTCCAGGATCAGCCGCCGCACCCCGTCCCGGCCGGCCCCGAGCACGACGTCCCGCCACACCGGCCCCGTCGCCGTGTACAGGTGGACGACGGCCCTGGGCAGCCCCTCGATGGACGCGAACGTCCGCTCGATCAGCTCCCCGCGCGCGGGCGTGAACACCACGGGCGTCACGTCGTCCGGCACGCCGGTCTCGGCCAGGTGCCGGACGAAGTCGAAGTCGGTCCGGCTGGCCGAGGGATAGCCGACCTCGATCTCCTTGAAGCCCATCGTGACGAGCAGGTCGAACATGCGGCGCTTGCGGGCGGTGTCCATGGGCTCGGCCAGCGCCTGGTTGCCGTCCCGCAGGTCGACGGGCACCCACAGGGGCGCGCTCTCGATGCGCCCGGACGGCCAGGTGCGCTCGACGTCCGGCACGGGCGACGGCACGCGCTCGTGGGCGGACCGGTACCGGTGGAACGGCATGGAGCTGCCGCGCTGGGGGTTCCAGAAGGGCGCGCCGTCCGCCACCGGGCCGGACGGGGTGTGCAGGGTGGGGAAGTGCGTGCGCGGGGTCGGGACGTTCATGGGCCTGTTCCTCGTTCGATCGCCGGACGACCGGCAGCACCGGACCCCGCGGCGGGGTGCCGGTCCGGATCAGGCCCCGCCGCGGCGACCGAGAAGAAGGCCCTGCCACGACACGTCGCCCACCCAACCACACCTCAGCTCCTCAGACAAGCTGAGGTGGCCTAGTCTGGAGGCCCGCCGCCGTCCCCGGAGGACTCCCGATGCCGCTCGGCCCGCTCCGTCCCAGCCCGCTCGTCGAGCAGGCCGCGCAGCGGCTGCGCGACCAGATCGCCGCCGGGGCGTGGCCGGTCGGCACGCGGCTGCCCGGTGAGACGACGCTCGCCGGGGAGCTGGGCGTGGGCCGCTCCACCGTCCGCGAGGCCCTGCGCGCCCTGGCCGGAGCCGGTCTCGTGCAGGCCCGGCAGGGCGCGGGCGTCTTCGTCGTCGCGACCGAGCCGGCCGAGGACTGGCCCGCCCGGCTCCGCCGCGCCTCCGTCGCCGACGTCTACGAGATCCGCGCCATGGTGGAGGTCCGTGCCGCCGAGCTGGCCGCCGAGCGCCGCACCCCGGACGACCTGGCCGCCCTCGACCGGGCGCTCGCCGACCGTGACACGGCCCTCGCCGGCCCAAGCGTCGAGGCGTTCATCGACGCCGACATCGCCCTGCACACCGCCGTCATCGCCGCCGCGCACAACCCGGTCCTCGCCGACCTGTTCGCCGGGTTCGTGCCCGTCCTGCGCGACGGCCTGCTCGACCTCGCCTCCCTCGTCGACGTCCGCGCGGCCGACCACGCCCACGGCAGGACCGCCCACGCCGCCCTGGTCGAGGCCGTCCGCGCCCAGGACCCGGCGGCGGCGAGCGACGTCATCAGGGCCGAGCTCGACCGGACCCTGACCGGCCTACTCCAGAGCCGATAGGAGGGGAGGCAGGTCACCGTCGTGGACGACGGTCAGGCGGCGGGTGGCCCTGGTGAGCGCGACGTAGAGGTCCTGGCCGCCCTTGGCGGACTCGGCGAGGATCCCGGACGGGTCGACGACGACGACCGAGTCGAACTCCAGGCCCTTGGCCTCCTCGGCGGTCAGGACGACCACGGGCGAGTCGAGGGCCTCGGGGGTGGCGCCGACGGCGGCGTCCGGGAGAGCCCGCAGCACGCCGGCGTGGCGCGCCGCCGAGGCGATGACGGCGAGGCGGCCCTCCTTGAAGGCGCCGCCGATGTCCTCGCCGCCGGTCACGAGGACCAGCTCCGAGCGGACGAGGGACGGCAGCTCCTCGACCGGAAGCGCGACCGCGGCCGGCGGCGGCCCGTCGTCGCGGACCGGTTCGGGCGGCGTCTGGTCCGGGGCGACGGCGGCCAGGACGTCCGCGGCGACCTTCATGATGGCGGCGGGGGTGCGGTAGTTGACCATGAGCCGCTGCTCGCGCCACCGGCCCGGGACGTAGCGGTCGAGCATCTGGCCCCACGACGCCGCGCCGGCCGCGCTGCCGGTCTGGGCGATGTCGCCGACGACCGTGAGGGAGCGCGTCGGGACGCGCCGCATCACGGTCCGCCACGCCATCTCCGAGAGCTCCTGCGCCTCGTCCACGATGACGTGGCCGTAGGCCCATTCGCGGTCGGCCATGGCGCGCTGGGCGGTGGTGAGGCGCGGGCCGGCGTCGTGGTGGCGCTCGGCCAGCTCGCTCGCGGAGATCAGGTCGCTCGCCAGGATCATCTCGGTGCCGTCGGTCGTCTGCATGACCTCGCGGGCGTAGCGCTCCTCCTCGGCGAGCGCGGCCTGCGCCGCACGCGCGCGGGCCCTGTCGTCGGAGTCGTCCTTGCCGAGGAGCTCGGCGGCCTCGTCCAGTAGGGGGACGTCGGAGATCGTCCACGGTGAGCCGGGCGGGCGGTGCAGGAGCGCCCACTCGTCAGGGGACAGGCCGGCCTCGGCGCCCACGCGCGCCACCGCCTCGGCGGAGGCGTAGAAGTCGGTGAGGAGCCGCTCGGGGGTCAGGTCCGGCCAGAGCTCGTCCAGGGCGGACCTGACGGCCGGATCCTGCCAGAGGGCCTCCTTGGCCATGCGGAGGTCCGTCTCGTCCAGAAGGGGCTCGTCCTCGGCCTCGTCGACCAGCTCCTGGAGCCAGGCGGGCAGCCCGCCGGACTTGGCGATGTCTTCGAGCGGTTCGTCCATGATGCGGTCGAACTGCTCGGCCCGGTTGAAGGCGAGCGCCTCCAGCATGTCGTGGACGAAGCGGCGCCGCTGGATGTTGTGCGGGGCGCGCAGGGCACGGGCGCGTTCACGGATCTGCTCGCACTTGCCGGCCTCCACGACCAGGGTGAGGCCGTCGGCCTCGATGCGCAGCCCGCCGGCGGGGACGCGCTGCCGGTCGCGGACGGCGGCCTCCACGAGGCCGGCCATGCGCAGGCCGCCCTTGACGACGGCGGCCGCGGGCGTCTCGGCGGCCGCCGCCTTGAGCCCCGGGTACAGCTCGCCGACCGTGGCCAGCGCGACGTCCGTCTCGCCCAGGCCGGGGAGCACCTGCTCGATGTAGCGCAGGAACGTGGCGTTCGGGCCCACGATGAGGACGCCGCGCCGCTCCAGGACGTCGCGGTGCGTGTAGAGGAGGTAGGCGGCCCGGTGCAGCGCGGCGACCGTCTTGCCGGTGCCGGGGCCGCCCTGGACGACCAGCACCCCCTGGAGGCCGGAGCGGATGACCTGGTCCTGCTCCTCCTGGATGGTCGCGACGACGTCGCTCATCCGGCCCGTCCTGCCGCGGCGGAGGGTGGCCAGCAGGGCGGCCTCGCCGACGATGCCGCCGCGCTCGGACTCCTCCAGGCCCTCCAGGTCGAACACCTCGTCGTCCAGCCGGACGACCTCGCGGTGGCGCAGGTGCAGGTGGCGGCGGCGCGCGAGGGTGCCGGGCGCCCCCGGCGTGGCGGTGTAGAACGGCCGGGCCGCGGTGGCGCGCCAGTCGATCAGGACGGGCTCGTGGTCCTCGTCGCGCAGGCCGATGCGGCCGACGTAGAAGGTGTCGCCGGAGCCGTCCGCGTCGGCGCGGTGGTCGATGCGCCCGAAGCACAGGCCGTGCTCGACGGCGTTCAGCCGGACGAGCCGCCGGGCCGCCTCGTCGGTGGCGATGGCGCTCTCGACCCGCGCCTGGAAGGCGGCGCCGCCGCCCGCCGCCGGGCCCTCCCGCAGCGCGGTCGCGGCCCTGTCCCGTTCGGCGTCGAGCCGCGCGTACACGCGGGACACGTACTCCTGCTCGACGCGCACGGCGGCCCGCGCCGCCTTCTCTTCCCGTGCGGGGTTGACAGCGCCCGCTTGACGATGTCCCATGCCTCGACTACACTCCCTATTCATAGGGTGGAGTATCTCTATGCGCATTTGCGACTCGGAAGTCTAGCATCCTCGCACGCGCACCGCGTGATCTTCTAACGCCGTCCAAAAAGATCGTCTCTGTTGTGGCGGGCGTCATCCGCGCGGAACCCCCTGGTCATCGATCTTCGTGAGGCTGTCCGGCGAGCAGCACTGCCGGACCCCTCCGAAAGGTCACCCTCCATGGCCGACTCCGCCCGCCCGCTGAACCGGCGCGCCTTCCTTGCCTCCAGCGGGCTCGCCACCAGCGGACTCCTCACCGCCGTCGCCGTGACCGGCGCACCCGGCACCGCCCAGGCAGCCCCCCGCAGCCGCGCCCTGCCCGCCGATCCGTTCACCCTCGGCGTCGCCTCCGGCGATCCCGAACCCGACGGGTTCGTCCTCTGGACCCGCCTGGCCCTGGACCCGCACGACGAGAACGGCCTCGGCGGCATGCCCGCCCGGACCGTCCCCGTCCGCTGGGAGGTCTCCTCCGACTCCCGGTTCCGCCGCATCGACCGGCGCGGCACCGCCGCCGCCCGCCCCGACGCCGCCCACTCCGTCCACGTCGAACTGAACGGCCTGCGCCCTGGCCGCGACTACTGGTACCGCTTCCGCGTGGACGGCCACGTCTCCCCGGTCGGGCGGACGCGCACCGCCCCCCACCCGGCCACCTTCGGCCCCGCCCTCGCCATGGCCTTCGTGTCGTGCTCGCAGTTCGAGCACGGCTACTTCACCGCGTACCGGCGGCTGGCCGAGGAGCACCCCGACCTGGTCCTGCACCTGGGCGACTACCAGTACGAGTACAAGAAGGGCGTCTACACGATCCCGGGCGGCAACGTCCGCGACCACGAGGGCCCCGAGACGGTCAGGCTCGCCGACTACCGGCTGCGGCACGCCCAGTACAAGACCGACCGGGACCTGCAGGCCGCGCACCAGGCCGCCCCGTGGCTCGTCGTGTTCGACGACCACGAAGTCGAGAACAACTGGGCCGACCTCATCCCCGAGGAAGGCTCCGACACGCCCTCCGAGGACGCCTTCCGCGCCCGCCGCGCCGCCGCGTTCAAGGCCTACTACGAGAACATGCCGCTGCGCCGCCGGTCCATCCCCGCGGGCCCCGACATCCAGGTCTACCGGCGGGTTCGGTGGGGCCGCCTGGCCAACTTCCACATGCTCGACACCCGCCAGTTCCGCGACGACCAGGGCTGCGGCGACGGCTACAAGGACTGCCCCGCCGCCACCGACCCGAAGCGCTCCATCACCGGCGACGAGCAGGAGCGGTGGCTGCTCGACGGCTTCCGCCGCTCCACCGCCCGGTGGGACGTCCTCGGCCAGCAGGTGTTCTTCGCCCAGCGCGACAACACCGCCGGGCCCGTCAAGAAGACCTCGATGGACTCCTGGGACGGGTACGCCGCCTCCCGCGACAGGATCACCAAGGGCTGGCTGGACGCCGAGGTCCGCAACCCCGTGGTCCTCACCGGCGACGTCCACGCGCACTGGGCGAGCGACCTGAAGGCCGACTACGACGACCCGAACTCCAGGACGGTCGGCTCTGAGCTGGTGTGCACCTCCATCACCAGCACCGGCGACGGCGCGGACTCCGACCCCGCCGCCCACCCCTACCTCAAGATCAACCCGCACCTGCGCTTCTACAACAACCAGCGCGGCTACGTGCTGACGAGGATCGGCAAGGAGGAGATGAGGGCCGACTTCAAGACGCTCCCGACCGTCCGGACCCCGGGCGCCGACATCTCCACGAAGGCGACGTTCGTCATCGAGGACCGCGTCCCCGGCGTCCACCAGGCCTACCTGCGGCCCTACGCCTCGGCGAAGGCGGCGGCGCAGCCGGATCAGGAGCTGATCCGGCAGACCGTCCGGAACGAGACCCAGCCCTGAGGACGGGCGGCCGGGACGCGCGGGGCGTCCCGGCCGCCCCCGCCCTCAGCGGTCCACGCGCGGGCTCGTCGCGGGGCCGTCGAAGATGTCGTCGAGGTCGTAGGCCACCGGCACCTCCAGCTGGGCGTAGGTGCAGGAGTCGGGAGTCCGGTCGGGACGCCAGTTCCGGAACCGGGCGGTGTGCCGGAACCGGTCGCCCTCCATCGCCTCGTACGCCACCTCGACCACCAGCTCCGGACGCAGCGGAACCCAGCTGAGGTCCTTCTTGCCGGTCCAGCGGGAGATCGCGCCGGGCATGCGGTCGACGGTCGCCTCCGTCTGGTTCGCCCACGCGGCCCACGGGTGCTGGGCGAGATCCTGCAGCCGGTAGGGCTCCAGCTCCTCGACCAGTTCGGCGCGGCGCTTCATCGTGAACGAGGCCGCGACGCCGACGTGCTGGAGGTGTCCGTCGGTGTTGTAGAGCCCGAGCAGCAGCGACCCCACGATGGGCCCCGACTTGTGCCAGCGGAAGCCCGCCACCACGCAGTCGGCCGTCCGCTCGTGCTTGACCTTGAACAGGACGCGCTTGTCGGGCTCGTACGGGACGTCCCGCGGCTTGGCGATGACGCCGTCCAGGCCGGCGCCCTCGAACTCGTCGAACCAGCGCAGCGCCAGCTCGTAGGAGTCGGACGCGGGCGTGACGTGGATCGGCGCCTTCGCCCCGGCCAGGGCGTCGACGAGCCGCTGCCGCCGCTCGCCGAGCGGCACCTCCATCAGCGACTCGTCCCCGAGGGCGAGCAGGTCGAACGCCACGAACGACGCCGGGGTCTGCTCCGACAGGAGCTTGATCCGTGACGCGGCCGGGTGGATGCGCTGCTGGAGGCCGTCGAAGTCGAGGCGCGTCCCCTTGGGCAGCACGATCTCGCCGTCCACCACGCACCGCTCGGGCAGCTCGCGCCGCACGGCCTCGACCAGTTCGGGAAAGTAGCGGGTGAGCGGCTTCTCGCCGCGGCTGGACAGCTCCACCTCGTCACCGTCGCGGAAGACGATGCAGCGGAACCCGTCCCACTTCGGCTCGTACAGCAGGTCGCCCTTGGGCATGGTCTTGACCGCCTTGGCCAGCATCGGCGGCAGCGGCGGGCTGATCGGCAGGTCCATCCCCCCATCTTGCGCCCCGGCACCGACAAAAGGGCATCCCGGGGGTCCGATAACGTGCAGGTCATGCGCCGTCTGCTGCCCGAGCCCGCCGCCGGCGGCGTCGATCCCTACGAGGCCTACGGCGACCCGCCCCGCCTGCGGCTCGGCATGGTCATGAGCGCGGACGGGTCCGTCACCGACGCCGAGGGCTGGACCGACGGCCTCGGCGGCGCCGCCGACTTCCGCGTCTTCCGGACCCTGCGCGCCCTGGCCGACGGGATCGTCGTCGGTGCCGGGACCGTCCGCACGGGGCGCCTCGGCCCGGCGCGCCTGCGCGACGACCTGCGCGCGCGCCGCGGCGGGCCGCCCGCGCCGATCGTCGTGGTGAGCCGCTCCCTCGACCTGGACTGGACGCTCCCGCTGTTCACCGAGGCCGAGACGCCCACCATCGTCGTGACGACCCGGAACGCCAGGGCCAAGGTCCCGGGCCATCTCCAGACGGTCGCGGAAGGCGACGGCGACGTCGACCTCCCCGCCGCCGTGAGAGCGCTGCGCGAGGACCTCGGCCTCGACCGTCTCCTCTGCGAGGGCGGCCCCTCGCTGGCCACCGCGCTCATCAGGGCGTCCCTCGTGGACGAGCTGTGCCTCAACATCGCCCCCACCCTCCTCGGAGGCGCACTCCACACCCGCCTGCTGGAGGGCCTGGACGCCGAGGTGCCGCTCGACCCGGCCGCCCTCTACCTGGACGAGGGCGTGCTGTTCGTCCGCTACCGGCTGCTGGTGTAGCGCGGCCTCGCCCGGCTCCGCGGAGAGGATCCGCCGAGGGGGATCCGGCCGCCCGGCGACCGGTCAGACCGGTGTGGTGACGGTCTGTCCTCCAATCTGTACGAATCCGTCATGCCGGAAGCGTTGGGGAGCGACACTAGGCGGCAGGGGGACGAGTGAGAATCTCACGAAAGGAGCGGGGGTGGAGTACGCCGCATTGGGCGCGTGGATCATCGCCGCCGTCGCGGGCGGGTACCTGCTGGTCGTGTGGCTGGTCAACGGGGGGCGTTCGACGAAGGTGACGCGGTTCCCGCGTCTGGTCGTGGCGGGGCATCCGCTCTCGGCCGTCGCGGGCCTCGTCGTGTGGATCGCCTACGTCGTCACGGGGAACGCCGCCTACGCCTGGGTCGCCTTCGCGGCCCTGCTCGTCGTCATCTTCCAGGGGCTGCTGCTGTTCACCCGCTGGCTCGTCGGCCGCGGCGGCCGCCACGCCAGGGGCGCCGAGCAGGCGTTCCCGGCCGCGGCGGTCGCCGTCCACGGCGCGGTCGCGGTCGCGACGTTCGTCCTGGTCTTCCTGACCGCGATGGAGGTCGGCCGGGCGTGAGCCCCGCGGCTCACGCCCCGCGCCGCAGCACGAGCAGCGCGCGGTCCCCGACCGTCACGACGTCGCGGGCCTTGAGGCGGGGACGGTCGCCGACGGCGCCGGCCTCGGCGGTGTCGAGGGCGAACTCCCAGCGCTCGCCGTACTCGGCGCCGGGCAGCGTGAACTCGACCGGCTCCGAGCCGGCGTTGACCAGCAGCAGGAAGGAGTCGTCCCGGACGCGCCGGCCGCGCGGGTCGGGCTCGGTGATGGCGTCGCCGTTGAGGAACACGCCGAGGGACTTGGCGAAGCCGACGTTCCAGTCCTGGTCGGTCATGCTCTCGCCGGCCGGGGTCAGCCAGGCGATGTCGGCGGCGGCGCCGCGGCCCGTCCCGGTGAAGAAGCGGCGGCGCCGGAACACCGGGTGGTCGTGCCGCAGCCGGGACAGGAGCCGGACGAACTCCATGTCGCCCGAGTCCTCCCAGTGGACCCAGGCGATCTCGTCGTCCTGGCAGTAGGCGTTGTTGTTGCCCTGCTGCGTGCGGCCGATCTCGTCCCCGTGGGAGAGCATCGGCACGCCCTGCGACAGGAACAGCGTGGCGAGGAAGTTGCGGCGCTGCCGCGCCCGCAGGTCGAGGACCCCGGGGTCGCGGGTGGGGCCCTCGACGCCGCAGTTCCAGGACCGGTTGTCGTCGGTGCCGTCCCGGTTGTCCTCGCCGTTGGCCTCGTTGTGCTTGTGGTCGTAGGACACGAGGTCGGTGAGCGTGAACCCGTCGTGGCAGGTCACGAAGTTGATGGACGCGAACGGGCGGCGCGAGCTGTGCTCGTACAGGTCGGAGGAGCCGGTCAGCCGGGACGCGAACTCCGGCATGGTCGCGTACGAGCCGCGCCAGAAGTCGCGGACCGTGTCGCGGTACTTGCCGTTCCACTCCGTCCACAGCGGCGGGAAGTTGCCGACCTGGTAGCCGCCCTCGCCCACGTCCCACGGCTCGGCGATGAGCTTCACCTGGGACACGACGGGGTCCTGCTGGACGAGGTCGAAGAACGCGGCCAGGCGGTCGACGTCGTGCAGCTCGCGGGCCAGCGCCGAGGCGAGGTCGAAGCGGAACCCGTCGACGTGCATGTCCAGGATCCAGTAGCGCAGCGAGTCCATGATGAGCTGCAGCGCGTGCGGGTTCCGGACGTTCAGCGAGTTGCCGCAGCCGGTGTAGTCGAGGTGGTAGCGCTTGTCGTCGTCGCGCAGCCGGTAGTACGAGGCGTTGTCGATGCCCCGGAACGACAGCGTCGGGCCCAGGTGGTCGCCCTCGGCCGTGTGGTTGTAGACGACGTCCAGGATGACCTCGATGCCCGCCTCGTGCAGGGCGCGGACCATCGCCTTGAACTCCAGCACCTGCTCGCCGGACTGCCCGGAGGAGCTGTAGGAGTTGTGCGGCGCGAAGAACCCGATCGTGTTGTAGCCCCAGTAGTTGTCCAGGCCCCGCGCCACCAGGGCGTGCTCGGGGACCGACTGGTGCACCGGCATCAGCTCGACCGCCGTCACCCCGAGGTCGAGGAGGTGGTCGATCATCACCGGGTGCGCGAGGCCCGCGTACGTGCCGCGCTGCTCCTCGGGGACGGCCGGGTGCAGCTTCGTCAGGCCCTTCACGTGCGCCTCGTAGATGACGCTCTCGTGGTAGGGGACGCGCGGCGACCGGTCGTCGCCCCAGTCGAAGAACGGGTTGACCACCACGTTCTTCGGCATGTACGGGGCGCTGTCGTCCTCGTTCAGCGCGTCGGGGTCGGCGAACCGGTAGGAGAACAGCGCCTCGTTCCAGCGGATCAGCTCGCCCGGCGTGACGCCCGCGACGGCCTTGCCGTACGGATCGAGCAGCAGCTTGGAGGGGTTGCAGCGGTGCCCCTCGCGAGGGTCGAACGGCCCGTGGACCCGGTACCCGTAGCGCTGGCCGGGCCCGATGCCGGGCAGGTAGCCGTGCCAGACGAACCCGTCCACCTCGGGCAGGTCCCGCCGCGTCTCACGCCCCTCGTCGTCGAACAGGCACAGCTCGACCCGCCGGGCCACCTCCGAGAACAGCGCGAAGTTCGTGCCCGTGCCGTCCCAGGTGGCACCCAGCGGATAGGGATCCCCGGGCCATACCTCCCGCATGCTCCTCCACCCCTCGGCCGGTTCGTCCTGGCCCGTCGATTGTGGCCTACCCGCTCCCTTCCCCGCGCGCCGCGGCCCCTCACCGCGCGCGTGTCATTCCCGCGCGGCGCCGCGGGGGAGCCGCCAGACGACCTCCTCGTCGCGGGTCTCCCCGGTGCGGCGCAGCCCGATCCTGGACGCGACGGCCGCGGACGCGCGGTTGTCCGGGGCGACGGTCGCGACGACGTCGCGCACGCCGTGCGCCGCGAGCCAGTCCAGCAGCGCGCGGGCGGCCTCGGTGGCGAACCCGAACCCCTGGTACGGCATGCCGATCACCCAGGCGACCGACGCGGCGGGCCGCGGCGGGCCCGGCGTGATCGTCGACCCGGCCGCGGCGGGCGTCACGGCGAACCCCGGCGGCGCCGGCGCGACCGTCGCCTGCACGTAGCCGACGGCCTGCCCGTCCCGGGCGCGGCGGACGATCCAGTTCAGCCAGCACTCCTGGTGGTAGGGCGCCGGGCCGGCGACCAGGTGCGCGTAGCGGGCGCGCAGCTCGTCGCGCGTGAGGGGCTCGCCGCCGATGTGGCGGTGCAGGCGCGGGTCGTCCAGAACGGGGGCCATCTCGTCCGCGTGGTGGACCGCCAGCGGCTCCAGGACGAGGCGCTGGGTGCGGATGGTGTCGGCGATCGGCCCGTACACCCGCCGATCGTATGCTCTCGCGGGCCGGCGGGCCCGGGAACGGCCGTCAGAGTCGCCACTCGGACCGCTTGTCGGACAGCCGCCGCGTCCAGGCGCCGCCCGGATGCTGCCGCGGGTGGAGCCACAGCCACGGCTGGGCGTGCCGGAACGGCAGGTCGGTGCCGGGCTGCCACGGGAACAGGCCGTCCCCGTTGGGCCACACGACCTGGAGGATCGGCAGCGGCGGACGCCGGTAGAACGCCACGGCGCCGCCGAACAGCCCGTCGAACCAGTGCGGGTCGACGTCCCGGAAGGCCGCCTGCTGCCCCCGCACGACGCCGTCGCGGCGCTCGCCGTCCGCGGGGACGCGGCCCTCGGCGGTCTCTCCGCCGAGCATGTTGAGGATCTCTTCCGTCTCGTACACGTCGCCGCCGAACATCGCGAGCTCGGGGGCGCCGTGGCTGTGCCACAGGCCGACCGTGTACGCCCAGCCGGGCCCGTCCTCGTCCGGCTGGACGAGGACGACGCTCCAGCCGTACTGGGTGATGTGCACGATCGTGCGGAGCTGGAAGTTGTCCAGCCGGTCGCGGTCGCCGTAGTCACGGCACATCACGCAGGTGCATGAGGGGCGATCGCCGGACATGACCCTCAGTTTACGATCAATGGACCCTGGGCGAGCATGCCGTCACGCGCAGGATCACCAGAACACGCCGGTGTCGCGCGGCGGCGCCTCGTGCCCGTGCCGGGCGTCGGGGCCGCGCAGGCTCCGGACCGCCATGGCGCCCAGCAGCATCGCGGCGGGCATGCCGAGGGGCAGGGCCGTGAGCGGCGCGACGGACGCCACGTCCAGGGCCGTCCCGCCGAGCAGGCCGGCGACGCCGAGGTCGGCGCCGCGGCGTCCCGCGCCCAGGGGCAGCGCCAGGAGGGCGGCGGCGACGGCGAGCCCGGCCGCGGGCGCGGCCAGCGCGCGGCGCCGGACGAAGAAGGCCAGCGCCACGCCCAGCGCTCCCAGCACGGGCAGCGCCATCACGCCGTACCAGCGTTTCGGCTCCGGCCTCATGCCGATCTGGATGACCGGCGCCGGGACGCCTTTGCGCAGGTGCCACAGGCGATTCCCAGATTTGTCGGGACCCGCCGTCGCGGATACCGGCGGCAGCCGCAATTTCATGACGGTGTCGTCGAAACCCCCCGCGGCGAGTTCGCGCGCCGCGGCGGAAGTGTCGATTCGCAGGAACGGCCTGCGTCCCGTCCGGTAGGCGCGGTCGATCTCGGCGCGGGCGAACGGCGCCCCGCGGCCTTTTCCGGTGCGGACGCGGACACCCCCGGTGCCGGGGAACAGCGCCCTGATGATCCGCTGCGCGAGCGCCCGCACCTCGGCGTCCGACCGGAGCCGTCCCGCCGCGTACAGATCGACGTGGGCGCCGCCGCCGGCCAGAAGGACGACCTCCATGCGCGACCGCTGCTCCCGGGGCGGCGCCGCACCGCCGCATCCGGCGAGCACGGCGAGCACTAGCAGGGTCATCGCGACCGAGGCAAGCCGCCGAAAACGCACCCAGGGCCTCGCTTCGTCGGTCGGTGTCGCGGCACCGGAAGAATGATCTATTTTATGCGCGACCACCGGTGGAGCACAGTAGGGAGAAGATGATGGCCGACGATCCGGTCAACGCGATCGACACCTCCGTTCCGCACTCCGCGCGGATATGGAACTACTGGCTCGGCGGCAAGGACAACTACCCGGTCGACCGCGAGGCCGGTGAACAGTACGTCAGCATCTATCCGGGGATCGTGGACATCGCGCGGACCGGCCGGCACTTCCTGGCCCGCGCCGTCCGGTATCTGGCGGGGGAGGCGGGCGTCCGCCAGTTCCTGGACGTCGGCACCGGGCTGCCCACCGTCGACAACACCCACGAGGTGGCGCAGCGCGTCGCGCCCGAGGCGCGCATCGTGTACGTCGACAACGACCCGCTCGTGCTGTCCCACGCGCACGCCCTGCTGACGAGCCGTCCCGAGGGCGAGACCAGCTACATCGAGTCCGACATGCGGAATCCCGAGCAGATCCTCCGGGTCGCCCGGGGCAGGCTCGACTTCGACCGCCCGATCGCCCTGATGCTGATGGGCGTCCTCGGGCACGTCGACTCCTACGACGAGATCCTGCACATCATCCGGACGCTGATGGGCGGCCTGCCCTCCGGCAGCCACCTCGCCCTCTACGACGACACTGACACCGACGAGGCCCACAACAAGGCGCAGCAGGAGTACGACGACACCGGCGCCGTCCCGTACCGGCTGCGCCGCCCCGAGCAGATCGCCGGGTACTTCGACGGATTCGAGCTGGTCGAGCCCGGCGTGGTGGCGTGCGAGAAGTGGCGCCCGGAGCCGAGCCCGTTCGGCGAGACGCCGAGCACCTCGACCCTCTGCGGGGTCGCCCGCAAGGCCTGACCGGGCGGCGCGACCGGACGAGGCGGTCGGCCGGAACCGGCCGACGGCCCGTCCGGCCCGGCCACCGGTCAGGCCGTCGCCAGTTCCACCGGGATGTTGCCGCGGGTGGCGTTGGAGTAGGGGCACACCTGGTGGGTGGTCTCGACGAGCTGCCGCTTGGTCTCCGCGCTGAGGGCGTCGGGCAGCTTCGCCAGCAGTTTGACGTCGAGCTGGAAGCCGCCCGAGCCGTTCGGGCTGAGACCGACCTCCGCGGTCACCGACATGCCGGAGACGTCGATCTTCTGCTTCCGCGCCACCAGCTGCATCGCGCTGGCGAAGCACGCGGCGTACCCGGCCGCGAACAGCTGCTCGGGGTTCGTGCCGTCGCCGTCGCCCCCGAGCTCCTTCTGCAGGGCCAGCCGGAGGTCCAGCCGCCCGTCGGAACTGAACGCGCGCCCGTCGCGCCCGGTGGCGGTGGCGGTGGTCGTGTACTGCCGCATGAACTGCTCCTTCCAATAGACAGACAGGTCTGTCTGCATTCCGGAGCCTAGACCGATCTGTCTGGTAGCGTCAAGGTGTGACCACGACATCCTCGGCGCCTCGCCGGAGCGCGGCCTGGTCCCGCGTCTTCGACACCGCGACGCGCCTGTTCTACGCCGAGGGCGTGCACGCCGTGGGCATCGACCGGATCATCGCCGAGGCCGGCGTGGCTAAGGCGACCTTCTACCATCACTTTCCGAGCAAGGACGACCTCGTCCGCGTCTACATCAACGAGCAGAGCCTGCGGCAGCGCGGCATCGCCGACATGCCCGAGTCCGCGACGCCCCGCGAGGCGATCCTCACGGCGTTCGAGCGGATGTGCACCTTCGGCTCCTCCGCCGCCTACCGCGGCTGCCCGTTCATCAACGCCGCCGCCGAGTACCCCGACCCCGCCCACCCGGTGCGCCGGGCGATCGACGAGCACCGGGAGTGGTGCCGGAGCCTGTTCCGCGACCTGCTGGTCGCCGCCGGCCACCCCGAACCCGACCGCACCGCCCACGTCCTCATGCTGCTCAGAGACGGCCTCTCCGTCGGCTTCGACCTCGACGACCCGGCCGCGGTCCGCGCCGCGGTCGACGAGGCCGTCACCACAGCCCTGGACGCCCCCACCCGTCCCCCCGAACCCGCCGCGCACTGACCGCCGGTCCACCGATTCCCGCTAGGGTGCGCCCGTGGCCGGACCCTCGCGGCGGCCGCTGCTCTTCCTCGACGTCGACGGACCGCCCTCGCGCATCGGGTCGACCCCGGTGGGGGAATCACCGGGGCCGACTACCGGGTGCTGGGGGAGTGGATGCGCGCGGTCGTGTCCTGAGCGCGTGGCGCGAGCTCCCGCTCGTCAGCGGTGGAGAAGGGTCTCCTCGGTCATGCGGGAGAGTTTTTCGGGGTTGCGGACGGCGTAGAGGCCGGTGACACGGCCGTCGTCGATGCGGGTCGCGATGACGGTGTCGATCTCGCCGGTGCGGCCGAGGACCAGCGCGGGGTGACCGTTGACGTGCGTCGGCCGTAGCGAGACCGCGCCGGAGATCCGGGCGAGCACGTCGGCCACCTTGTCGGCCCCCACGACGGGCGCCAGCGCGGCCTGGACGACTCCGCCGCCGTCGGTCAGCAGGACGACGTCCGGTGCGAGGACGTCGAGCAGGTTCTGCAGGTCGCCGGTCTCGACCGCCCGCTGGAAGGCGTGGAGCGCGGCCCGGGTGTCGGACGGGGAGGCGGCTTCGCGGGGCCGGCGCGCGGCGACGTGCCTGCGGGCCCGGTGGGCGATCTGGCGGACCGCGTCGGGGTTCTTGTCGACGGCGTGGGCGATCTCTCCGTAGTCCAAGCCGAACACCTCGCGCAGCACGAACACCGCCCGCTCGGTCGGCGCGAGGGTCTCCAGCACCATCAGCATCGCCATCGAGAGGCTCTCGGCCAGCTCGACGTCCTCGGCCACGTCGGGCGCGGTCAGCAGCGGCTCGGGCAGCCAGGGCCCGACATAGGACTCCCTGCGCCGGCGCAGCGTGCGCAGCCGGGTGAGCGCCTGCCGGGTGGTGGCCCGCACCAGGTACGCGCGGGGATCCCGCACCGTTTCGAGGTCGACGCCCGTCCACCGCAGCCAGGTCTCCTGCAGGACGTCCTCGGCGTCGGCGGCCGAGCCGAGCATCTCGTAGGCGACGGTGAACAGCAGGTTGCGATGGGCGACGAACGCCTCGGTGGCGGTGTCCATGCGGCCGGCGGCCGTGCCCTTCGATCGTCCGTCCATGTCCCTCTTCCCGTTGCGCGTTCCGTGCTGTGCACAGGACGCCCGGCCCCGTCCATCTGTGACACCCGGGATCAGTGGCACACGTCACACGCGGGCGCTGTCACGGGCGAGGGGGCGGCGTCATCTCGTGTCCAGAGCCGCGTGAAGGGACGCGCCGGCCACGAGACGGGAGCTTGATCATGAACGAGGACGCCGGGCGCCGGACGGTGGCGATGGTCACCGGGGCGAACAAGGGCATCGGCCGGGCGGTCGCCGAGGGGCTCGCAGGCCGGGGCATGACGGTCCTGGTCGGTGCGCGGGACCGGCGGCGCGGACAGGAGACCGCCGCGGCGCTGCGCGAGGCGGGAGGCGACGCCCACGCGGTCCTCCTGGACGTCACCGACACGGCCACCGTCCAGGAGGCAGCGAAGCTGGTCGAGGAGCGTTACGGGATCCTCGACGTTCTGGTCAACAACGCGGGAATCACCGGCTCGGGACGGGCGGCGCCCCAGGACGCCGTCGACCAGATCCCCAGTTCCGTCGACCTGGAGATGGTCCGGGCGGTGTTCGCGACCAACGTCTTCGGCGTGATCGCGGTGACCAACGCCATGCTGCCGCTGCTGCGGCGGTCGCCTGCGGCGCGCGTCGTCAACGTCAGCAGCCACGCCGGGTCGCTGGCCCTCACCAGTGATCCGGACGGACCCTTCGCGGCACTGCTGCCGTCGGCGGCCTACACGCCGTCCAAGGCGGCGCTGAACGCGCTGACCGTTCAATACGCCAACGAGCTGCGGAAGGACGGCGTGCTCGTCAACGCCGCCGCCCCGGGCTTCGTCGACACCGACAGCAACGACCACACCGGGCACCTCACCCCCGCGCAGGGCGCCGCCGTCGTGGTGCGCCTGGCCACGCTCGGCGCGGACGGGCCGACCGCCGGTTTCTTCGGCGAGGACGGCCCGCTGCCCTGGTAGGACGCCTCAGGCGGTCGGAACCTCAAAGGTCGGGTTCGGGGCGTTGCCGCCCTGGACCCGACCTTTGACGTTCCGGAGGGGCGTCGGCGCCGCTGCGGGCCCAGCGGGACGTGAACTCCGCAGGTCACGAGCGCATGAGCTCGTCATAGCCGGCCCGGCAGACGGCGGTGGGATACGCTCGCCCCCCAATGACGTCGACCAGTGGTAGGTGCGCCGGGGGAGGGCACAATGAACACGGCAACGTTGATGATCTTCGGTATGGCTCTCGGCATCGTCGCCGTCATCGCGTGGAGGACGTTCCAGAGCAAGGACTGAGGGGATTCCGCCGCCGTCCCCATGCGGCGATCAGCGAATCGCTGCCGGGTACGGCGCCGAGTACGGCGTCCCTCCCTGAACCCCGCACCCGTCCATGATTGAGATCGTGCTCCCCATGTCCCGGATCTGGATCTGCGCCTCGATGTCAAAGATCATCCGTGCTGACCATCTCACCGCGCTCTTCGTCTCCGACGGCTCGCCGGACTACCGGGCGGCGGAGACCAACAGATCAGGCGTCCTGTGGGCCAACGTCTTCGGCCGGACCGAACCCGTCCGCATCGACGAGTTCACGGGCATCACCGCGGCCGAGCTACTCGACGCCGTCACCAAGGCGATCGGCCAGGCCGACCCCGACGAACCGGTGACCTACATCCGCCTCTACCGCGCAGGCGACCACAACGCGGTCACCAGGGTCAAGACCTACAACTCCTATCCCCTGACCGACGGATCACAGGTCGACGACCAAGAAAGGACCTGATGAGGCCGGACGGGCGGCCGGCCATGTCCCCACAGGACCCGGCGAGCCGCCCGAGCATGTCACCTCATTCGAAGCGGGTCCTGGCGCGTCCGCTCGGGGCCATGCCCGCCCTACGAAGGGTCAGGGCTTGCGGCCGACGCCGCCTGTCATGAAGCGGACGTCGACGGTGCTGGCGTCCAGGACGGGCTCGTCGGGGCGCCACAGCGGGAGCGGGACGAGGCCGGGCGGCAGGATCTCGAAGCCGTCGAAGAAGGTGGCCAGCTCGGCAGGGGTGCGGACGCGGCCGGTGCCGAGCTGCTCCAGGAGTTGCTTCTCCAGTGCGACGGACTCGGGGGCGTCGCCCAGGCGGGTGAAGTTGGTGATGAAGAAGAAGGAGCCGCTGGGCATCGCGTCCCGCAGTACCTGGACGATCTGGCCGGGATTCTCCTCGTCGCCGAGGTGGTGCAGGATGCCGACGAGCATCACGCAGACGGGCTGCTCGAAGTCGATGAGCGCGCGGACCTCCGGACGGCCGAGGAGTTCGGCGGGCCGGCGGATGTCGGCGGTCACCACAGTGGTGTTGGCGTTGTCGGCCAGGATCGCGCGGCCGTGCGCCAGCACGATCGGGTCGATGTCGACGTACACCACGTGAGCCTGCGGGTTGACCTCCTGGGCGACCTCGTGGGTGTTGCGGACGGTCGGCAATCCCGATCCCAGGTCGAGGAACTGGGTGATCCCCTCCTCCGCGGCGAGGTAGCGGACGACCCGGTGCAGAATCGCGCGGTTGTGCAGGGCGATGTCCCGCAGCTCCGGCATGATCGCGAGGCTGGCCTCGGCCACGGTCCGGTCCACCGCGTAGTTGTCCTTGCCGCCGAGCATCACGTCGTAGACGCGTGCCGCGGTCGGAACGCCGGTGGGAATCTGCGGGGACGACTCGGCCATGTGCACCTCAACGCTCAGGAGATCTTGCTCCGATCGTAGCTTCGCGGAGCCGCGCAGAATGCGAAAAACCCCTATGCCAAGGGACTTCTCGCGAAACCTGGTGCCAGAACCCCCATCCCCGATCCCGGGCCCTGACGATTCGCGATGAGGACCGCACCTCAGTCCTCATCTGGTCACGTCAAGGCTGTCCGGGGTGAGGTGCACGGGGGTAGTTCAACGAGCGTGCCGCCGAAGCCATCTCGGCTCGCCGTCGATCCCGGGACGTCCGGGAGCTCTTGGCGGAGTGGGAATCCGTGAGGGGCGACCCGAAACGGCCGACCCGGCCACGACGACAGGGAGGCCACCATGCCGACACCGACGACGAACTGCGGGACGGGCGAACCGCTCATCCGGCTCGGGGGCGGCGAGGCGCCGGTGCTCAACTACAACCTCCCGCAGGGCGGCTGCTTCTCGGCACAGGGGTCCATTCCCCTCGGCATCGACCCGTCGTGGTTCCGCGACGAGGTGACGGCGGAGCCGGAGGTGCACTGGTGGAAGGTGCCGGTGCCGAACCCCGACGACCTGATCGACGACATCGTCAAGGGGACGCTCTCGCCGCAGCTCACGTCCCAGCTGCTCGACCCCCGCATCCCGGCGATCCTCCAGCCGGCCGCGTCCCCCGACCAGATCTCGCGGGCGCCGCGCATCGCGTCCGCCCGTCTCCCGCAGCCGGCCGGGCGCGTCCGCGTCCCGGCCGCGAGCAGCCCTCCGACGCGCCCCACCCGCCGGCGGGTCGCGGCCAAGCCGACCTATACGGCGTCGCACCTCGTGCGCGCCGTCGAGGACCGCCTGCGGCCGATGGTCACGACGGGCTTCAGCGGCGACCTGCAGATCAAGTTCCTGCCGCAGCCGGTGCGGCCGGTCGCCCGGCTCGCGGTGATCGAGTACTACCGCGTGTGCTCCTACCTCGGCGACTACGGCGCGGGCCGGACGCTGTCGACGACGTCGCTGTTCCCGGGGGAGTCCACCACGATCACGCTCGCCACCTACCGCGACGAGGAGACGACGGCCACGGAGTCCTCCAACGTCCTCGACTCGTTCACCGAGTCCGCTGCCGACGAGATGGAGTCGCTGGTCGAGGAGCAGATCGGCACGACGCTCGGAAGCGCGACATCGAGCACGCAGTCGAGCACCACGGGGGGCGGCGTGAACTTCGGCGTGGGCATCGACCTCTTCGGCCTCGTCGAGCTCGGCTTCGGCGCCGAGCACAGCGGCTCGCAGAGCGACGCCACGACCGTGGCGATGACCAGCGAGATCAACACCCAGGCGATCAACCATGCGCTCAGCTCGCATGTGGAGACCAGCAGCTCGTCGCGGCAGGTCGAGGTCAACACGACCACGAGCGCCACCGTCGGCACCGGGGAGTCGACGACCACCGTTCGGCAGATCGCGAACATCAACCACAGCCGGGTGCTGAACATCGTGTTCCGGCAGCTGCTGCAGGCCTACGACACCGTGACGTACCTCTATGACGTCAAGGTGCTGTTCTCCAACGGCTACCCGGAGTCCGTCCGGCTCATCGAGCTCGGGCAGCTCGACGACGTGCTCCCGCAGCTCGTGTCCGCCGAGCACGTCGCCGCCGTGCGCAAGCGGATCCTGCAGCCGTACTGCGCGGTCTTCAACTACGAGGGCCGGGCGGTCCGCTTCCTGGAGAAGGTGGAGCGCGAGGCGCCCTGCGACCTGACGGGAAAGACCGAGCGCATCGTGTACATCCGCCGGCGGCCGGACCTGCGCGACGAGGTCGGGAGCATCAGCGTGCCGGGCGTCATCAAGAACGTCGAGCGGTACGTGCTGCCGACCCCGGCCGTGATCGCCGAGGCGCTGCTCGGCGGAGGCGAGGCCCTCGACTGCTACAACCAGGAGCTCCAGTCGACCACCATCGACGCCGCCGAGCTCCAGAACCGCAAGCTCACGCAGGCGATCGGCATCGTCGGCGAGATCGAGGACCCGCAGGCCCAGGCCGCCGCGTGGGCACGCATGCACAACCCGGCGCCCACCGTCGACGAGCCGTCCGAGACCCAGCCGCCGGCATGACCGGCGCCCCGGGCGTGTTGACCACGTCCGCGCTCGACACCCCGGCGGCGTCCCCCGCCGACGTGGTCCCGTCGCCGTTCGCGGCGGTGAGCGGGCGTCCGCCGCTGCTCGACCCGTCGGCGCTGCGGACGGAGCCGACCGGCGCGGACGTGGAGGCCTGGTGGGACGCCCTCGTCGCAGCAGGGCTCGATGTCCGCCAGCCGTCGGCGCTGCTGACCCAGCTCGATGCTCTGCTGGTGGCCGCCACCGGGCTCGACGGCCAGGACCTGCTCGACAACCTCGCCGCCCGCACGGCGCTCGTCCGAGGGCTGGTCGCTCACGCGTTGGTGCAACTCGGCCCGGCGCTAGAACGGGCGGGCGCCGTGGTCGGCGCCCTGCCCGTCACGTCCCCGATCGTCGACTACGTCGCCGGCCGGGAGAACCTCGTGAGCGCGGCGCTGCAGTCGGCCGCCGACATCAGCGTGTTCGTCCCGGTCCCGCTGTCGGCGGCCGTTTCGTCGAGCACGCGGCTCGCCGGGTTCCTGACGAGCGACGCTCCGGAGGCGAAGGCCGTCAAGGCCGCGGCCCTGGAATTCGCGCAGGGCGTCTACGACGGCTTCATGATGTCGGGCCTGGTCGACCCCTCCATCGGGAACCGGTTCTACGAGCAGGCGGTCGCGAACGCGCGGGCCCTGCACGTCCTGCTGCCCACGATCGTCGACGCCGGTCTGGTGTACGGGATCGTCATCCAGCCGCTGGTCGACGTACTGGACCTCATCAAGCTCGTCTTCGGCGACCTCATGGGCATAGTGAAGACGCTGCGGTTGCTCGGGGCCGCCGCGGTGGCCGACCCCGCCGTCGCGCACGGCCTCGGGGTGCTGATCGGACAGCAGCAGGCGTCGTCGTTCGAGGCGTCCTTGTTCGAGACCGGCCCGGCCACGTTCTACTTCACCCTGTCCACGGCGATCGGCGAGCTGCTCCAGAACACCGCGCTGGGCGCCACGGGCGCCGGGCTCGTCATGGTGGTGGGCACGAAGGCGCTGCGCGCCACCAAGGTGACCGCGGCGGCGGCGAAGCTGATCGTCACCGTGGTCGAGCACCTGCCCGGCTCGGCACCGGGACGCGAGCGCCTGATCGCCGCGCTGCGCGCCATGGCCGACGCGTTCGACAACCGCTGGAGGCTGCTGGAGGAGCTCGCCGGCGACTCGGAGGAGGTGCTCGCGGCGATCCGGCGCCTGCTGGCTCGCGAGGATCTGCGCAAGCTGCTCTACGACCTCTCCGACTACGCCGAGGAGGCGCGGGGCGACCTCGACCCGGCGCTTCCCGACGCGAAGCTGGTGGCCGAGATCAAGGCGCGCGAGGTCCAGGTGCTCGCCGTCCTCACGCGCCTGGGAGGCATGACCGACGTCGAACTCGACGGCGTGTCGGCCTACCGCCGTATCTGGTCCGAGGACGGCCCTCCGCGCGGAATGACCAAGCCCTGGACGGACGCCCTCGGCTCGCCGGAAGGCGACAAGGGCGGCAACCAGGACACGCGATGGTTCGACCTCCTCGATGGCGATCCCATTGGCACGGGCCTCTGGGCGCTCCTCGGCGAGCTCGATCCCGTCACCAACGGCCGCGGCCTCTACGCCGTGCTCGTCGACTTCTGGGCGGGGGACTCCAAGACCGCCGGCGCGATCGGCAGCCTCTACGGCGCGCGCGACCTCTACCGCGAGCTCAGTCCCGACCACCCCGACGTGCGGTTCGACTTCGAGATCACCTTCACCGGTCCGGAGGGGCGCCGCGACCTCGACGTGGTCGTCTTCCGCGGGGACGACTCCCCGCCGGACGGCGTCATGGGGTTTCTGCTGGTGGTCGAGATCAAGAACATCGTCGGCGGGTTGATCAGCGACCGGCTCAAGAGCCAGATGGGACGCGATCTCGCACGGCACATCGGCGCGGGCGACGTCGATTTCGCGAAGCTGCGCTGGCTGGTGCCCGCGGCCGATCTCAAGGCGCTCGAAGGGCCGCTCGGCGACGCGTTCCGCGCAGCGCTCAACGATGACCGCGTCCAGGACGCCGTCGCAGCGTCGCCACACGACATGATCGACGTGATGACCCGGCTCGACGCCGCGATCAGAGGCGGCCGCCTGATCGGCTCCTTCGACGTCAACGCACCATGAACCCGCGCAACCCTCGCCTGCAGACTCCGAACGCCGACCTTGAGTTCAGCCGACTTTCGGGGTGGCGCGGTCGATGATGGGGGCGACGTCCAGGCCCGGCGGGAGGGTGCCGAAGGCGCCGCCCCAGTCGCCGCCGAGGCGGGTGGCGCAGAAGGCGTCGGCGACCGCCGGGTGCCCATGCCTGACCAGCAGCGATGCCTGTAGGACCAGCGCCAGGCCCTCGGCGACTCGGCGGGCGCGGTACTCGATGGTCGCGGTGTCGGCGAAGGCTTCCTTGGCGTCCTTGATGGCCGCGTCCAGGCGCTTGTCGGCTCCTTGGGAGAGGTCGACCTCGTCGAAGAACGCCTCTAGGGTTTGCGGTTCGCGTAGCGTTGCGCGGAGGAGATCGAGTGCGGCTACGTTGCCGGAGCCCTCCCAGATGGAGTTCAGGGGCGACTCGCGGAAGAGGCGGGGCATCCCGGACTCCTCGACGTAGCCGTTGCCGCCCAGGCATTCGAGGGCCTCGGCGGCGTGCGCGGGCCAGCGCTTGCAGATCCAGTACTTGCTGACCGCGAGGCCGAGGCGCTTGAAGGCGGTCTCGCTCTCGCTGCCGCGCACCGAGCGGTCGGTGGCGCCCGCGAGGCGCAGCATCGTGGTCGTGGCGGCCTCGGACTCGATCGCGAGGTCGGCCAGGACGTTGCGCATCAGCGGCTGGTCGATCAGCGGCCGGCCGAACGCCGAGCGGTGCGCCGCGTGGTGCGCGGCGGTGGTGACGCCGAGCCGCATCCCGGACGCGGCGCCGATCACGCAGTCCAGGCGGGTCATGTTGACCATCTCGATGATGGTGCGGACGCCGCGGCCCTCGTCCCCGACCCGCCACGCGACCGCCTCGTCGTACTCCACCTCGGAGGAGGCGTTGGACCGGTTGCCGAGCTTGTCCTTCAGCCGCATCAGGCGCAGCGGGTTGAGGCCGCCGTCCGGCAGGACGCGGGGGACGAGGAAGCAGGTCAGCCCGCCGGGCGCCTGGGCGAGGGTGAGGAACACGTCGCACATCGGAGCGCTGGTGAACCACTTGTGGCCGACGAGGCGGTACGTCCCGTCCGGCTGGGGCGCGGCCGTGGTGGTGTTGGCGCGGACGTCCGAGCCGCCCTGCTTCTCGGTCATGGACATGCCGGCGAGAAGCGCGGTCTTGGTGAGCGGCGGCCGCAGCCCGAAGTCGTACTCCGGCCTGGCCAGGAGCGGCTCGTACCGCGCGGCCAGCTCCGGCGACTGCCGCAGCGCCGGGACGGCGGCGTAGGTCATCGAGACGGGGCAGCCGTGGCCCGCGTCGACGCGCCAGGTGTAGAACTTCGCCGCGCGGGCGACATGGGCGCCCTCGCGGGGGTCGGTCCACGCCGAGCCGTGCAGGCCGTGCGTCACCGCGACGGTCATCAGCTCGTGCCACGCCGGGTGGAACTCGACCTCGTCGATCCGGTGCCCGCAGCGGTCGTGGGTGCGCAGCACGGGCGGGTGCTCGTTGGCGAGGCGCCCCCACTCCTGGGCCCGCTCGCTGCCGGCCAGGCGGCCGAGCTCGCGCACCTCGGCCTCGGCCCACCCGGCGCCCTCGCGGTGCAGCCCGTCCAGCAGGGCCGCCTCGTCGGAGGCGTCGTGCCCGGCGAGCGGGGGGACCTGGTTGAACACCTCGTGCGTCACGCGCTCTCCCAACGTTCATGCCGTCGACCAGCAGAATACAGAACGCGGTTCGGGCGCCAGGTTGATCATGCCTGTGGGGTGGGAGGACGTCCATCCTCCTCAGGTGGTGGGGTGATCTCGTCCGCGCGGCGGATTGTCCAGCGCCGCCGGGGGCATACCGTCGAAATCATGAGTCAGACCGGTCCGCAGCCCGAGCGGCACACCGCGAGCCGGCCGCCGGAGCGGCGGCGGGGCGCCGGCCCCGTCCCCGAGCCGGTCGACGTGACGACCGCACCCGACACCGGGCGGGCGTCCGGCGGCGGGCGTGCCTCGGACGCCGGGCGTGCCTCGGGCACCGGGCGGGCGAACGACACCGGGCGGGCGAACGACACGGTGCGGGCGTCCGACGCCGAGCGCGAGGCCGTCGTCGAGCGGCTGCGGATCGCCTCGGTGGAGGGGCGGCTCACCTTCGAGGAGCTGACCGAGCGCACCGAGGCCGCCTACGCGGCCGTCAGCCGCGGCGACCTCGAACTCATCACCGCCGACCTGCCCGGCATGGGCGCGCCCGGGGCCAACCCCGCGCCCGTGCAGGTCAAGCGCAGGTTCAGCGCGGTCATGGGGGACTGCAAGGAGCGCATCGTCGGGCGCATCGACGGGCCGCTGGAGGCCGTGTCGGTGATGGGCGACGTCGAGCTCGACCTGCGCGGCGCCCAGGTCCCCACCGGCGAGGTGCACATCTGCGTGACCGCCGTGATGGGCGACGTCAAGATCATCGTCCCGGACGGCGTCAGCGTCGTGCTGACCGGGCACAACTTCCTCGGCGACCGGCGGGTCGCGGTCCGCGACCCGCATCCCGGCGCCCGCGTCCCCGTCGTGCGCGTCACCGCGACCGCCGTGATGGGCGACATCAAGATCGTCGACGACGAGCACCACGGCCCGCTCCGGAACGCCCTCACCACCTGGTGGAAGGACCACCGGTAGGGGGTCAGACCGCGGCCGCCGCGCGGGGGGCCTCCAGCGCCCCGGCGTAGCGGCGGACGATCAGGTCGGCGACCTCCGGAGCCGCGCCGAGGGCGGGGGAGACCGCGGCGGCGCCGGCGGCCAGGGACTCCCGGCGGACCTTGTCGGCGAAGTGGCCCGGCGCGAGGATGTAGGACGCCACCGCCACGCGCGGCGCGCCCGCGTCGAGCAGGGCCCGCACCGCCTCGGCCGGCGCCGGGCGGGCCGCCGTCGCGTAGGCCGGCACCACGTCCCGCCAGCCGCGCGCACGCCACCGCCGCGCCAGCCGCGCGTTCGTGGCGTTGGCGGACGGGTCGCTGGATCCCGCCGAGGCGAGGACGACCGCCGTGTCCGGGTCGCCGGGCGCCACGCCCGCCTCGGACAGGCGCCGCTCCAGGGCGTCCAGCAGCAGCGGGTGCGGGCCGAGCGTGCCGGCCGTGCGCAGGACGAGCCGCGGGTGCCGGCCGTGCACCCGGTTCAGCACGCCAGGGATGTCGGTCTTGCTGTGGTAGGCCGCGGTGAGGAGCAGGGGCAGCACGACCGCCTCGTCCGCGCCGCCCCCGGCCAGGCCGTCCAGCACCTGGTCGGGGGCGGGCGGCGCGTGGTCCAGGAACGAGGCGTGCACGGGCACGTCCGGGCGGCGCGCCCGGACGGCGTCGAGCAGCGCGGCGACGGTCGCGGCGGCGCGGGGGTCCCGGCTGCCGTGCGCCACCGCGACCAGGGGGACGCTCACAGATGGATGCCGCACTCGGTCTTGCCCATCCCGGCCCACCGGCCGCTGCGCGGGTCCTCGCCGGGCGCGACCGGGCGGGTGCACGGCGCGCAGCCGATCGAGGGGTAGCCGTCGTAGTGCAGCGGGTTGACGAGCACCCCGTTGTCCTCGATGTAGTTGTCCATGTCCTCCTGGGACCAGCCCAGGATCGGGTTCACCTTGACCATGCCGCGCTTGCGGTCCCACTCGACGACCCGGCGGTCGCGGCGGCTCGCGGTCTCGTCCCGGCGGATGCCGCTGAACCAGGCCATGTAGCCCTCCAGCGCGCGGCCGAGCGGCTCCACCTTCCGCAGGTGGCAGCACAGGTCGGGGTTGCGGCCGTACAGGCGCGGGCCGAGCGCGGCCTCCTGCTCCTCGACCGTCCGGGACGGGGTGACGTCGATGACGTTCACCGGGTAGACGGCCTCGACGGCGTCGCGCGTTCCGACGGTCTCGGCGAAGTGGTAGCCCGTGTCGACGAACAGCACGTCGATGCCCGGCTTCACCTTCGACACGAGGTGGATCAGAGCCGCGTCCGACATGGACGAGGTGAGGCAGATGCGGTCGCCGAACGTGGCGACCGCCCACCGGATGATCTCCAGTGTTGGGGCGCCCTCCAGCGCGGCGGCGGCCGACTCGACGATGTCCTGGAGGTCGAGGGTGGGTCTGTCGGTCTCCAGCAGTGTCACCGGGGGACCTCCTTGCTCGCGGTGCGGGGGGTGCCGACACCGAGGAACTTCAGGCTGAAGGAACGGACGCAGTCGGGGCAGAACCACGCCCCGGGCGTTTCATCCCGGGGTTCGAGGCCCTCCTCGCCGCAGTAGGGGCAGTAGAACGGCGCCATCCGCTCGCTCATGCCAGATCAGCCCCGCTCACTTGAGGTCCGCCTCGTCGGCGCGGTGCACCCACTCGGCGAACGTCTCGCCGCCTGTGCGCTGCTCGTCGAACCTGCGCACGACGCGCTCGACGTAGTCGGTGAGCCCGGCCGAGGTGGTCTTCAGCCCGCGGACCTTCTTGCCGAACGACGCGCCGAGCCGCCCTCCGAGGTGGATCTGGAAGCCCTCGACCTGCTCGCCGTCGTCGTCCACGACCAGCTGGCCCTTCAGCCCGATGTCGGCGACCTGGATGCGGGCGCACGCGTTCGGGCAGCCGTTGACGTTGATCGTCAGCGGCTGGTCGAAGTCGGGGAGCCGCTCCTCCAGTTCGTCGATCAGGTCCATCGCGCGCTGCTTGGTGTCGACGATCGCGAGCTTGCAGTACTCGATGCCCGTGCACGCCATCGTCTGGCGGCGGAACGTGGACGGCCGGACCTGCAGGTCGTGCTCCGCCAGCTCGTCGGCGAGGGCCTCGGTGTCCTTCTCCGGGACGTCCAGGATGACCATCTTCTGCTCGTTGGTCGTGCGGACCCGGCCGGAGCCGTAGCGCTCGGCGAGGTCGCCGATGACGCCGAGCAGTTCGCCGTCCACCCGGCCGACACGGGGCGCGAACCCGACGTAGTAGGCGCCGTCCTTCTGCGGGTGGATCCCGACGTGGTCGCGGCGGGCGAGCGGCGCGGCGGGCTCGGGGCCGTCCGGCAGCGCGAACCCGAGGTACTCCTTCTCCAGCACCTCGCGGAACTTCGCGGCGCCCCAGTCCTTCACCAGGAACTTCAGGCGGGCGCGGCTGCGCAGCCGCCGGTAGCCGTAGTCGCGGAAGATGGAGGTGACGCCGTGCCACACCTCGCTGGTCTGCTCGGGCTTGACGAACACGCCGAGGCTCTGCGCGAACATCGGGTTGGTGGACAGCCCGCCCCCGACGAACACCTGGTAGCCGGTCTCGCCCGCATCGTCCACCACGCCCACGAACGCGATGTCGTTGATCTCGTGGACGGTGCAGTGCGACGTGCAGCCCGACATCGCCGTCTTGAACTTGCGCGGAAGGTTGGAGAACTCCGGGGAGCCGATGTAGCGGTCGTGGATCTCGCGCAGCCGCGGCGTCGCGTCCACGACCTCGTCGGCCGCGATCCCGGCCAGCGGGCAGCCGATGATCACGCGCGGGACGTCGCCGCAGGCCTCCATGGTGTGCAGCCCGACCGCCTCCAGCGCCTCCCAGATCGCCGGGACGTCCTCGATCCGCACCCAGTGCAGCTGGACGTTCTGGCGGTCGGTGATGTCGGCGGTGCCGCGCGCGTACCGGGTGGAGACGTCCGCGATCGTGCGCAGCTGCGGTCCGCTCAGCTGCCCGCCGTCGATCCGCACCCGCATCATGAAGTAGCGGTCCTCGAGCTCCTCGTCCTCCAGCGCGCCGGTCTTGCCGCCGTCGATGCCGGGCTTGCGCTGGGTGTACAGGCCCATCCAGCGGAACCGGCCGCGCAGGTCGGACGGGTCGATGGAGTCGAAACCGCTCTTGGAGTAGATGTCGATGATCCGGCGGCGGACGTTCAGTCCGTCGTCGTTCTTCTTGTTCTCTTCGTTCTTGTTGAGCGGTTCGCGGTAGCCGAGGGCCCACTGGCCCTCGCCCTTCTTGCGTTTGGTCGCGGGTGGCACGGCGCGCGTCCTCATCTGTGGTCGTGAGGGACGCGCAGCGCACCGGCGCTCTGAGGCAGCCGGCTCGACGCTGAGCAGGATGAAGTCAAAGGTGACGCCGATGCGCCACGCGCCCGGCTGTACAGGGGCGTGGTCGGAGCGTCACCTACAGATCGCGCTGCGGACGCGGAGGAAGTCGACGTGCCGGCGCTTGGCCAGCAACGGGTCCGCGGCAGTCATACCCGCACTCTGACATGCCGTCTCGCGGACTGTCCAGTGACGTCCGGCATGCGGACGCGTGAGATGCGTCATCCCTGCCGCCTCCAGTTCACCCGAGGCTCGGCCTTCCCGCCGGTCGCGGGGTCCGTGCGGCGCCCGGCGGTGGGCGCGCCGGGCGCGGGGGCGGCGGGCGCGGGGTGGTGCTGGCAGTCGCACCAGGAGCCGCCACGGCACTCCTCGTGGTGGCGTTCGCGGCACGACTGGCAAATCATGTCTCCCATTGTCACCCATGAAGGCAAATGCCCGGTTCGACGTGGGCGCGCGCGGATGATCATGGTCCGGAGAACGTTCCGTGCCGTCATAACGGGTATGCACCAAGGGATGTGCACGGAACGGGCGGCACGCCCGCGGGACGACCGGGCGGGGGAGGGGATCGGCGTGCCACGCGCGGAGCGGACCAGTGAAGTGGGCGATGGGACACGTTCCGGGCGCGCGACCCTCTACGGTGGGGCGGTGTGACCACCGTCTCCGACGCAGCGGGCGCCTCCCGGGCTGGGGACTCGCCCTCCGGAAAAGCGCCGGAGGGCCCGCAGCGGCGCCTGCGGGACCTCCTGCCCGCGCGGGTGCGCGCCGCCGTGCGGGCCGCCGCGGGGATCGCCTGGACGCTGACCAAGGGCACCGCCATCGGCGGGTTCCGCTACCGGGTCACCGGGCTGGCTGCGGAGGCCGCGTTCTTCGCCCTGTTGTCGATGCCGCCCCTCGTCATCGGGCTCATCGGCACGATGGGCCACCTGCGCGGCCTGTTCGGCACGGAGACGATCGCCGAGGTGCGCTCGTGGGTGATCGAGCACTCGCAGACGGTGCTGACCGGCCCGACCGTCAAAACGGTCGTCGTCCCGCTCATCGACGACGTGATCAGGGGCGGCAGCCCCGACATCGTGTCGGTCAGCTTCCTGATCTCGCTGTGGGCGGGGTCGCGGGCGACGAACGTCTACGTCGACACGATCACGATCGCCTACGGGCTGTCGGGTGTGCGCGGCGTGGTCCGGACCCGGGTGCGCGCCTTCGTGCTCTACCTCATCGGGCTGCTGACCCTGATCGTCGTGATCCCGATGTTGGTGGCCGGCCCCGCGGTGGTCCGCCAGGCGCTCCCGGAGAGCACCGAGGCCGTCCAGGCGCTGTACTGGCCCGTCGTGGTGAGCCTGTCGATCGTCTTCCTCTCGCTGCTGTACCACATGAGCGTCCCGGTGCGGACGTCCTGGTGGCGCCAGACGCCCGGCGCGGCGCTGGCACTGCTGATCTGGATCGTGGGCAGCTTCGTCCTGCGGATCTACCTGGCCGGCTCGCTGAGCGGGGTGTCGGTGTACGGGTCGCTGGCCGCCGCGATCGCGCTGCTGGCCTGGCTGTACGTGGCGGCGCTCGCAGTGCTGATCGGGGCCGCGCTGAACGCCGAGATCGACCGGCTGTGGCCCAGCGGGGACACCGCCCGGATCCGCGCCGCGCTGGAGGCGGAGGCCGACCAGGCGCCCCGGGACCAGGGTGCGACGGGTAAAAACCACCCCGGTTGAGGTCCTGAAAAGGGCAAACATGTCGTAGCCTCGCCTGACATGACCCCCCGTGAGGAGACAGGCCGGCTGCGGACCGTGACCGGCACGATCGCGACGTCCGACATCACCGGGCCGGTGCTCTCCCACGAGCACCTCCAGCTGGACCTGCGCTGGCCGGCGCGCCCCCAGCTCGCCGACTCCGACCCGAGCCGGTGGCTGGACGAGGAGAAGGCCGTCCAGCGGGAGCTGAACGCCCTGCGCAAGGACCACGGCCTCGGCCTCGTGGTCGACCTCACCTGCTCGGGCATGGGACGCAACGCCGCCGCGCTCGCCCGCATCAGCGCCGGCGCCCGGGTCGCCGTGGTGGCCGGGACGGGCGTGTTCACCGAGCCGTTCCACCCCGCGTTCGTCCGTGAGGTCCTCGCCGCCGGAGCGGCCCCCGCGGCCCCCGGATTCGAGCCGGGCCCCTCCGGGGCCGAGTACTCGGGCCCGTCGGCGGTCGACCGGCTCGCGGAGCGGCTGCTCGCCGAGGTCGGCTTCGGCATGGACGGCACGAACTCGCTGCCCGGTGTCATCGGCGAGATCGGCACCTGGGGAGAGGCGCCGACCGAGGCCGAGGAGCTGTGCCTGCGCGCCGCCGGCCAGGCCGCCCGCTACTCCGGGCTGTCGGTCGCGACCTACGGGCGCGCGGGCCTCGCCCAGCTGGAGATCCTCACCTCCGCCGGGCTGCCCCCCGAGCGCGTCGCGGTGGGGCAGCAGGACCGGGTGGACGACACCGCCCAGCACCGCAAGATCGCCGAGTCGGGCGGCTACGTCTCGTTCGGCACCCTCGGCCTCGCGGGGGAGGACGCCGCCGCCGTCGGCGCCCGCGTCCGCCGCGTCCTGGACCTGCTGGAGGCCGGGCACGCCGACCGGGTGCTGCTGAGCACCGGGGTCGCCCGGATGGCCCAGGTCGCCCGCTACGGGGGCGCCGGGTTCGGGTACATGTTCGACACGTTCCTGCCCGCGCTGCGCGCCGCCGGCGCCGACGAGGCGACCATCGGCACGATCCTGCACGACAACCCGCTGCGGTGGCTCACCGGTTCCTGAGTGGGTAGGGGAACCCCGGAAGGGGGTGCGCCCGATGTCCTGGAGCGGACCCGCGGGGGAGGGCGCCCGGCGGCCCGGAACCGTCCGGCTCCCCTACACCGACCGCGCCGAGGCGGGCCGGGTGCTCGCGGCGCGACTCGCCACGATGGGGCTGGAGGGGGCCGTGGTCCTCGCGCTGCCGCGCGGCGGCGTCCCCGTCGGCCACGAGGTGGCGCGGCACCTCCGGGCCCCGCTCGACGTGCTGGTGACCCGCAAGATCGGGTATCCGCCGCAGCCGGAGCTCGGCGTCGGCGCGATCGCCGAGGGCGGCGCCCCGGTGTTCGACGGCGGCCTGCTCGCCCGCCTCGGGCTCCGCGAGGACGATCTGGCCCCCACCGTGGAGGCCGAGCGCGCCGAGCTGGACCGCCGGGTCGCGGTCTACCGGCGCGGCCGCCCGCTGCCGCGGGTCGCCGGGAGACCGGTGATCGTGGTGGACGACGGGTTCGCCACCGGCGGCACCGCTCGCGCGGCCGTGCGGGCGGTACGCGGACGCGGACCGTCCCGGCTGGTCCTCGCGGTGCCGGTGGGCGCCGCCGAGACGGCCCGGAGCCTGGAGGCGGAGGTGGACGACCTGGTGGTGCCGGTCGCGCCCTGGGACTTCCGCGCCGTGGGGCAGTGGTACCGCGACTTCGGGCAGCTCACCGACGCCGATGTGACGGCCTGGCTGGAGCGCGCCGCGCGGGCGCGCGGCGAGGCCCCGGACGGTCCGCCGGAGCCGGGCCGGCCGTGAGCCGCGGGAGGCACGGAATGGTGCCCCGCGAATTTTCGGGAAATGGCCACATCGGCGGGGACAGTGCGGTAAAAGGGCGACCCGCCGGAATGTCGTGGCGCGAGGCACTCCAGTCGTGACGCAGATGTGACGAAGAACCCGGGCCCGGTCGGATGGACCGGGCCCGGGCAACGCAAACGGCCCCGCGGGGCGGGGCCGTGACGTTTAAGGTGGCGTGCCGGGGTTTCGCGATGGGAGCGTTTCGGCGGCCTGTGCCTTCGTTCAGGCGGCGTTGGCGCGACGCATACGGCGACGGCGCTCGGACGCGCGCTCGTCCTCGTTCAGGCCGCCCCAGGTGCCGTACTTCTCGGGCCGGGACACCGCGTAGTCCAGGCAGTCCGTACGGACCGGACAGCCCATGCAGATCTGCTTGGCCTTGCGCTCGCGAATCTCGCGCTCGGGCTGGCGCTCGCCGTCGGGGCCGAAGAAGAGGACGAGGTCTTCCCCCCGGCACGCCGCGGCGTCCTGCCAGCCCCAGCTGGGACGAGGGAGGTTTGCCTGCCGACGTACCTGAGCCATGGAACACCCACCTTGATTGGTTTCGAACAAATTCGGGACATGGACGCTCGACGTGCTTCGGATGACAAGAGTCAGAGAAGCGCCGAATGTTCCAACGTCTGGAGTTGCCGCTCTGTTCCCCGTCCGGTTACTCCGGAAACCTGGGGACGTGCGACAGGGAGACCCTCGAATGGGGCCTCAGCGAGATTACACGAGGGCCGCCTCGTTGAGAAGGGTGAGTTCCCTAACAACGTAGGTTCTCTGGTTCTCGCCGCAGTCGGTCCCGCACGGGTCGGGCTGCTCGACGGCTTCGACGACCACCCGGTAACGGCTCCGCCTCAGGAGAACGACCGCTTCGTGCCGGGTTGTTCCGGGGATTCCAGTGATCGACGCCACGGTCACGTCGTCCACCCCGAGCCGGCCCGTGTGCGCTCGGACGAAGTGCTCCGCCGCCTGTGCGGGCTCGGGGGCTCCGGCCCGTCCGCGCAGCCTGAGAAGGGCGACCTCGCCCCGCAGGTAGGCGTCCGCCGCCGCGTTCGCCTCCGCTTCGTTGAGGTCGCCGTACGAGAATCCGTGAGGAAGACATACCAAATTCGCCGCAAATCGGTCACCGCCGACATGGGTGGTTTCCCAGATCAGGCGGTCGAAACGCGTCGCGAGGGAACGGGCCAGCGGCGCACCGGTGCGGGCGCAGCAGGCGTTGCGGCGCCCGTGCGTGCAGACCAGCAGGACCGGCTCGGCCACCCGCTCCCCGAGGCCCGGGGACCGGCCCTTCGCGAGTGCGTCCAGGTCGAGCGCCGCCAGCTCGGCCGGATCGGCCAGCTCGCGCCCCTCGATCCAGGCCTCGCCCCCGCGGGAGGACGCGGCGTAGACCTGGACCGGCGGGGTGGCGCGCCGGCGGCCCGCCCGGCGGATCAGCTGCGGCCGGACGCCCGCCTTCTTCGCCGCCCGCACGGCATCGGCGACCGCCCCCGGGCCGTCGAGGTCCTCGACGCGTTCGGGCCAGGGGCCGGGGTGCTCGATGAGCAGCCAGGCGCCCGCCTTCACGGTCGCGGTCGCCAGGCACGGCCGCTCGCCGGTGTGGCTCCCCGGGCAGTGTCCGCAGCTTCTGCCGCGCGTCACGCAGTCCCCCCGCCGATCCTCGTTCATCCCATCGAGCTGAATCGATTAGGTAAGGGTAACCTAAGGCGCGCCGGTCAAACCTGGCGGGGTGGCCAGCAGCGCCCGCGCCGCGGGCAAGGCGGCCTCCCGGTCGGTCGCCACGAGGCCGATCCGGGTGCGCCGGTCCAGGAGGTCGCCCGCGTCGAGGGCGCCCTCGTGCAGCACGCCCCAGGCCAGCTCCACGCCGGTCACCGGCAGCCCGGGGACGACCGGCTCCAGCAGTGCCGGGTCCTGCCTTCCCAAGGCCGCCAGCAGCGGCGCCTCGGTGCCGTACCGCTGGACGAGCCTGGCGGGCGCGTCCAGAGCGTCCAGCCGGGAGCGCGGAGCCGCGCCGACGAGGGGCAGCCGCGCGGTGCGGCACGGGCCGGCGTGAAGGCCGCGGGCGCGCACGACCGCGTCCACGGCGTCCTCGGCCATCCGCCGGTAGGTGGTCAGCTTGCCGCCGACGATCGTGACGACGCCGTCCGGGGAGGTCAGGACGGCGTGCCGGCGGGAGATGTCGGCGGTGTCGCCCCCGCGCCCGAGGTCCAGCAGGGGCCGCAGCCCGGCGTACGCGCCGGCCACGTCGGCCCGCCGCACCGGGACGTCCAGCGCCGAGCCCAGGACGTCGAGCAGGAAGCCGATCTCGCCCTCGGTCGGCTCCGGCACGTCCGGGACGGGGCCCTCCGCCGGCTCGTCGGTGAGGCCGACGTAGACGCGGCCGTCGCCCTGGGGGAGCACCAGCACGAACCGGTTGCCGGCGCCCGGGATGGGGACGTGCATCGCGGCGGTGAGCCCGCGCAGCACCTCGGCCCGCAGCACCAGGTGCGTACCGCGGGACGGGCGCAGCCGCACCCCGTCCACCAGGCCGCCCGCCCACACCCCGGCGGCGTTCACGACCGCGCGCGCCCGCACGGTGATCTCGCGGCCGGTGAGCTCGTCGCGGACGAGGGCGCCGTCGCCGGTCAGCCCGACAGCGCGGCAGCGGGTGAGGATCCGGGCGCCGTGCCCGGCCGCGGTCCGCGCGAGCGCGGTGACGAGGCGGGCGTCGTCGGCGAGCTGCCCGTCCCACGACAACAGCCCGCCGCGCAGCCCGTGGGGGCGCAGGGCGGGGGCGAGCCGGAGCGTCTCGACCGCCGACAGCCGGCGCGGGCCCGGCAGGACCGAGCGCGGGGTGCGGGCGGCGAGCCGCAGCAGGTCCCCGGCGCGCATGCCGCCGCCGGCCAGCAGCGCCTGCGAGCGGGACACCAGCGGGGTCAGCGGCAGCACGAACGGGAGCGCCCGCACCAGGTGCGGGGCGGTGCGCAGCATCAGCGCGCCGCGCTCGACCGCGCTCTCGTGCGCGACGTCCACCTGCCCGGAGGCCAGGTAGCGCAGCCCGCCGTGGATCAGCTTGGAGCTCCAGCGCGACGTGCCGAACGCCAGGTCGTGGGCGTCGACCGCCGCGACGGACAGGCCGCGGGACGCGGCGTCCAGCGCGGCCCCCGCCCCGGTGGCGCCGAGGCCGACGACCAGCACGTCCACCGCCTCGCCGGGAAGTTCGGAGAGCTCCCGCTCCCTGCGAGCGGCGTTGAGGGAGCTCCGCGGATCGAGTCCGGCTGCGTTCATGGCGCGAGCATCCTTTCCAGGATGTGGCGGAGTTCGGCGTCGAGGGCGTCCGCGTCGACCCCGGGTTCCTGCGCGTCGATCATGATCTGCGCGGAGAGCCCGAACGACTGGACGACCAGCAGGAGCGCGCGGGCCTGGAGCACGGGATGGCCCGCCCGGATCGTGCCGTCCCGCTGCCCGGCGGAGATCGACTCCTCGAACCCCGCGAGGAAGGCCTGCTGGCTGGCGCCGCAGCGGTCCAGCAGGTAGGGCAGCAGCAGCTCCGGGTCGACCTCGATGATCTTTCGGAGCAGCGGGTGGTCGCGGAACGTCCGTACGCCGGTGACCAGGCCGTCCACCAGCCGGGGCCGGACGGGGCGGCCGTCGTCGGGAGGCCGCAGCGCCTCGCCGAGCCCGGTCCACTCGCGGGTCATCAGGTCGGCGACGATGGTGCGGACGTCCGGCCAGCGCCGGTAGAGCGTCATGCGCGAGACGCCGGCCCGCCGCGCGATGTCGGTCAGCGTCGTGCGCCGCACCCCGACCGCCAGCACGCAGTCGCGCGCGGCGTCGAGCACGGTGTCGTCGGCGGTCCGCGCCGCCGTCCTGTTGTGACGATTCGACGTCATGTGTCACAGTGTAAGCCACCAGGAAGCCGGGGCGGCGAGGGAGGCGGGCGTGGAGACGCGCGACATGCTGTGGAGCGGCTGGGGCGACCCGGCGAAGGCGGCGCCGCTGCCCGAGCCCATGGTCGGCCTGCTGCGCGACCTGCTCGGCGTGCGGCCCGCCGAGGAGCCGCCGGCCGCGCTGACCGGCGTCCGGGTCGCCGAGACCCGGCTGTCCGGGGACGACCTGGGCGCGCTCGCCGCCGTCGTGGGGGACGGGAACGTGCGCGCCGACACCGAGGCGCGGCTCCGCCACACGCGCGGCAAGTCCACGCCCGACCTGCTGCGCATCCGGGCCGGCGACGCCGCCGACGCGCCGGACGCGGTGGTCCTGCCCGGTGACCACGGCGAGGTGCTCGCGGTGCTGGAGGCGTGCGCCGGGCGGCGGATCGCGGTCGTCCCGTTCGGCGGCGGCACCTCGGTCGTCGGCGGGCTGGCGCCGGAGGGCGTGGACGCCTTCGTCGCCCTCGACCTGCGCCGCATGGACGGGCTCGTCGAGCTGGACGAGGTCTCGCGGACGGCCGTCCTGCAGCCCGGCCTGCGCGCCCCGGCGGCCGAGGCGCTGCTCAACGAGCGCGGCTACACGCTCGGGCACTTCCCGCAGTCCTACGAGTGGGCGTCGATCGGCGGGTTCGCGGCGGCGCGGTCGAGCGGGCAGGCGTCCGCCGGGTACGGGCGGTTCGACGACATGGTCGTCGGCCTCACCGCGGCCACCCCCGAGGGGACGCTCGACCTCGGGCGGGCGCCGAAGTCGGCCGCCGGGCCCGACCTGCGGCAGCTCGTCCTCGGCTCGGAGGGCGCGTTCGGCGTGATCACCTCCGTGCGGGTGCGGGTGCATCCCGTCCCGCGGGACCGGGCCTACGAGGGCTGGCGGTTCGCCTCGTTCGACGAGGGCGCCGCCGCGCTGCGGCGCCTCGCCCAGGACGGCCCCCTCCCCGCGGTCCTGCGGCTGTCGGACGAGACCGAGACCATGGTGGGGCTGGCCGATCCGGCGGCGATCGGCGGCGGCTCCTCGGCGGCCGGGGCCCTGGCGGTCCTCGGGT
Source organism: Actinomadura sp. NPDC023710 (assembly GCF_040639875.1). Classification (NCBI taxonomy): domain Bacteria; kingdom Bacillati; phylum Actinomycetota; class Actinomycetes; order Streptosporangiales; family Thermomonosporaceae; genus Actinomadura; species Actinomadura sp. NPDC023710. The sequence goes on along the minus strand of NZ_JBFAGB010000030.1, from coordinate 50,635 downwards.
TCGAGGGCGCCCCCGACCTCGTCGCCGACCGGCGGGCCGGGGCCGCGCGGGTGCTGCGCGACGCCGGCGGCGAGCCGCTCGGCGCCGGGCCGGGGGAGAAGTGGGAGCACGGCCGCTTCAACGCCCCCTACCTGCGCGACGCCCTCCTGGACGTCGGCGCCTTCGTCGAGACGCTGGAGACCGCCGCCTTCTGGTCGGACGTTCCCGCGCTGTACGAGGCCGTCCGGCAGGCCCTGATCGGCGCGCTGTCGGGCGCCGGGACGCCGCCGCTGGTGATGTGCCACATCTCGCACGTGTACCCGACCGGCGCGTCCCTCTACTTCACGGTCGTGTCCGCGCAGGGCGAGGACCCCGTCGGGCACTGGGCCGCCGCCAAGCGCGCGGCCTGCGACGCGATCCTCGCGGCGGGCGGGACGATCAGCCATCATCACGGGGTGGGCACCGACCACCGCGACTGGTACGCCCGGGAGATCGGGCCGCTCGGCGCCGCCGTGCTGCGCGCCGTCAAGGACCGGGTCGATCCGGCCGGGATCCTCAACCCGGGCGTCCTCGTCCCGCCCGCGGGAAGGGAGTGAGCGCCGTGCGCGCGTTCACCGCGATCGTCAACCCGGCGGCGGGCGGCGCGTCCGCCTCGTGCCTGACGCCGCTCGCCCGGCTGCTGCGCGACGCGGGCGCCGAGGTCGACGTCGAGTACAGCCGCGGGATGGAGCACGCCGCCGGCGCCGCCCGCGCCGCCGCCGAGGCGGGCCGCGTGGTGCTCGGCGTCGGCGGGGACGGCCTGGTCGGCTGCGTCGGCGGGGCCCTGGCCGGGACCGGCGCCCTCTTCGGGATCGTCCCCGCCGGCCGGGGCAACGACTTCGCGCGGCAGCTCGGCGTCCCGTCCGACCCGGAGCGGCTCGCCCCGCTGCTGCTGGAGGGCGAGCCGCGCGCCGTGGACGCCATCGACGCCAACGGGACGGCCGTGCTCGGCAGCGTCTACGCGGGCGTGGACGCGGTCGCCAACGACAACGCCAACAGGACGCGGCTGCTGCGCGGCTCGGCCGCCTACTACGTCGGGGCGCTGCGCGCGATCGTCTCGTGGCGGCACGCCGACTACCTGATCACCGTGGACGGCGAGCGGCACCGGCGGGAGGGCTACACCGTCGTCGCCGCCAACTCCGGCTACTACGGGTTCGGCAAGCACATCGCCCCCGACGCGCGCGTCGACGACGGCCTGCTCGACGTCGTGCTGATCCGCAAGGCGCCGAGGACGCTGTTCTTCAAGGTCATGCGGGAGCTGGAGGCGGGGACGCACGTCCGGCGGCCCGAGGTGGAGGTCCTGCGCGGCCGCGAGGTGCGCATCGAGCTCGCCGGCGGGTCCGGCAGGACGCTCCCGTACGGCGCGGACGGCGAGCTGCCCGGGGTGCTCCCGGTCACCGCTCGGGTGATGCCCGGCGCGCTGCGCGTCCTGGCGCCCTGACCGGCCGCGCCGAGGTTTTGCAGGGCGTTTAGGGCGGTTTACGCCCCCATTACGGCTCTCCGGATAGTGTCGGTTACGTCCCGCTACGGGACCTTGGGGCTGTCTGTGGAGGCATCATGAGAAGGCGACTGCACTGCTCGCCGTTCTGGGGGGACTCATGATGACCGCAGGCCCCCTCGTCGTGGTGGCGCCGGCGTCCCTGGGGGTGGCGTCGGCGTCAACCACGTCTGCCTGACGAAGTGTCGGCTTCCTGGCGTCGTGTCGCCTTGACGGCGTGACCGCCTCCGGAAAGGCTGTGAGCAACCCCTCACCGCCCGGAGGCATTCTGTGTCTGCCGAGGTCCCCCCCGGACCCGACAACTCGCGCACCTCCGAGGAAGGCGCCGGCTGGGCCTGCGGCAGGCCGGGAAGCTTCCAGGAGCTGCTCCCGGACCGCGTCCCCGACTTCTCCTGGCGCCGCCCCTCGGTGCTCTGGCGTTCGCGCAACGACGTGCTGGCGCGCCTGTTCGGCGACCCGGCGAACGCCATCCGCCGCCGCTGCGTGGCGTCCCTGCGCGAGCGCGGCACCCCCGCCGCGTTCACCGTGCACCGCCCGGCGCCGGAGTTCTCCTTCGCGCTGGTCGGCGACACCGGCGAGGGGGACCGGTCGCAGTACGCGGTGGTCCCGCCGCTGCTGCACGCGACCGAGGGCACCGACTTCATGGTCATCGCCAGCGATGTGATCTACCCGACCGGCGACGCGGAGGACTACCCCGACAAGTTCTTCCGCCCCTACAAGGACTACCCCGCCCCCATCTACGCCGTGCCCGGCAACCACGACTGGTACGACGGGCTGCGGGGGTTCCTGCACGTCTTCTGCGGCCTGGACGAGAACTGCTCCCCGCCGCCCTGGCGCGGCCCGCTCGCGTTCATCCCGCGCCGCCTGTGGCGCCACTCCGGAGCCGTCGACGCGGAGGCGCTCGCCGAGGCCCGCAGGCTGTACCGGGGCGCGCCCGGCCAGCAGGGCGCGCAGCCGGGGCCGTACTGGGCGATCGACACCCCCGCGCTGCGCATCATCGGCATCGACACCGGGCTCACCGGCCGGCTCGACCGTGACCAGGGCCGCTGGCTCCGGGAGGTGTCCGGCGGGCCGAAGCCCAAGTTGCTGGTGACCGGAAAGCCGCTGTACGTGGACGACGACCACCGTCCGGGGCCGATCGAGGGCGGCGGGACGGTCGACGAGATCGTCCAGGACCCGGCGCACCACTACGTGGCCGCGATCGGCGGCGACATCCACAACTACCAGCGCTACCCGGTGAAGACCGGCGACGGCCGGACGATCCAGTACATCGTCTCGGGCGGCGGCGGCGCCTTCATGCACGCGACCCACGTCATCCCGCGGACCCGGGCGGTGGAGGAGGACGAGTTCCGCTGCTACCCGCTGCGCGGCGACTCCCTGTCGCGCTACAGCAGGCTGTACGGCCGGTGGCTGCGGCTCCCGGGGCTCTTCGAGCTCACCCCCGAGGAGGCCACCGCCGCCGTCCAGCACCGGCTCGGGATCAAGCCGGGGCGCGGATACGACGGTCCCGCGCCGTCCCGCCGCGCGCGCTTCGTCGCCGCCGTCCTCGGCGTACCGCGCAACAGCCGCAGCCGCCCCCGGTTCCTGCGGCTCCCCGTGCGCAGGCTGCCGCAGCGGTTCCGTTCGGAGCTGGCCGACTGGGACCGGCCGCCGTTCTTCAAGAACTTCCTGCGCCTGGACGTGACGGAGTCGCACCTGCGCATCCGTTGCTTCGCCGCGACGGGCTGCGGCGACCACGAGACGTCACCGCCGTGCGAGGACGACGTGACGATTCCGCTGCGCTAGCGGGCCGGTTTGGAGAATCCGCCAGTCATGGGCGGATATGGGCGATCTTGCCTCGCGACGTGTCCCGATGCCGTTACAGTCGTGGCTCACCACACCGGTGAACGGTAACGGACGGTCGGCCGGAAAACGACCGCGTCCTTCAGGAGAGCTTCTCAATGAGTTACCCCCAGCAGGGTCAGGGCCAGCAGCAGGCGTACCAGGGCGGCTACTCGCCCGCCCCCGCGCAGCACCAGGCGCCCGCCGCCGTCGGCACCGGCCTCAACATGAAGCGCCGCAACCCGGTCGGCGCCTGGCTCGGACTGCCGATCATCACCTTCGGCATCTACGGGCTCGTGTGGTTCTTCAAGGTCCACAACGAGCTCCACGAGTACGACCGGCGCATCGACAACGCCGCCACCAACGCGCTGCTGTCCATGCTGTTCGGCGGCATCACCCTCGGCATCTGGCCCCTCGTCATGTGGGTCAAGCTCGGCGGGCGCATCGCCCAGGCCCAGCGCGCGGCCGGCCTCCAGCCGAGCTGCAGCGGCGGCATGGGCTTCCTGCTCGGCATCTTCGGCTTCGGCGTGCTGTACTACCAGCTCCAGCTGAACAAGGTCACCGACCGCTACGGCGACACCCCGGCGGCCCAGCAGGTCTCGCTCGCTGCCTAGCGTTTCTCTCCTCCTTCGGGCCTGGCGGCCCTCCATCGTCGAGGAAATGCGGGCGATCGCCGGCATCGCTCCGGCTCGCCTTGCGGCTCGCTGCGCGATCAGATTCCTGCTTCGCTCGAATCTGCCTTCGGACGCGATCGCAAGCGGGTGGCGCCATCGCCGGCTGAGCTTCACACGCTGTGTTGAGCAGCGGGCCGCGGCCCTGGCCTGCTGATTCGAGGTGCACCGGACCCCTCCGCGGATCTCTCGCGGAGGGGTCTCGGCGTTGGCGCGGAAGCCGGACTGTCGGTGGGCGGGGTCAGAATGGGCGCGTGAGGATCGCGGTCGCGGCCGGGGACGGGCGTGGGGGAGCGCTGCGGGTGGTCGCCGAGGACGGGGCGCCCGCGGGGGGCGTCGAGGACGTTGCCGACCTGGTCTCCGCGATCGCCGCGCGGGAGCGTGACTTCGCGCCGCGCTGGGTGTGGCCGTCCACCGCGCGGCTCTATCCCCGGCTGCTGGAGGCGGGCGTGCGGGTGTCGCGCTGCCATGACCTCGAACTGGTCGAGAGCCTGCTGCTCGGCCATGCCGGACGGTACGGGGAGCCGCGCTCGGTCCGGGCGGCCTGGGCGCGGCTGCGCGGCGAGCCCGTCCCGGAAGATCGGCCGCCGCCCCGGGAGGACGCGGCCCAGCCCTCGCTGTTCGACGACGACGCCGGGCGGGAGGAGTCCGCCGACGACCTCGGCCAGATCGTCGCGGTGCACGCCGAGCAGCAGCGCGCCGCCGCCGGGCTCGGCGGGTTCGCGCTGCTCGCGGCGGCGGAGTCGGCCGGGTCGCTGGTGGCCGCCGAGATGGCGCACGACGGACTGCCCTGGTCGGCGGCCGAGCACGACGCGCTGCTCACCGAGATGCTCGGGCCGCGCCCGACGGGCGGCCTGCGGCCCCGCAGGCTGCAGGACCTCGCCGACCGCATCAGCGCGGCGTTCGGGCCGCGCGTGCACGTCAACCCCGACTCCCCCGCGCAGATCATCCGGGCCTTCGCCTCGGCGGGGCTGCCGATCCCGTCCACCCGGGCGCACGTCCTCAGACAGCTCGACCACCCCGCCGTCCCCCTGCTGCTGGAGTACAAGGAGCTGGCGCGGCTGCACGCCGCGCACGGCTGGACGTGGCTCGACACGTGGGTGAGCGGCGGCCGGTTCCGTCCCGAGTACGTCGTCGGCGGCGTGGTGTCCGGGCGGTGGGCGACGAGCGGCGGCGGGGCCCTGCAGATCCCGCGCGTGCTGCGCAAGGCCGTCGTCGCCGACCCCGGATGGGCCCTGGTCGTCGCCGACGCGGCGCAGCTCGAACCCCGGGTGCTGGCGGCGCTCGCCGGCGACCGCGCGTTCTCGGAGGCCGCCGCGCACGGCGACCTCTACGCCGCCCTGTCCGACGCCTTCCGCGACGACGCCGACGGAGGGCGGACCGCCCGCGACAAGGCCAAGATCGCCTTGCTGTCCGCCATGTACGGGGGAGGGACGGCGGACGCGGTGCAGCTCCTCGCCGTCCTGAAGAGCCGGTTCCCGCAGGCGTTCGAGTACGTGGAGGCCGCGGCGCGGGAGGGGGAGCGCGGAGGGCTCGTGCGGTCCCGCCTCGGGCGCACGTGCCCGCCGCCCTCGGCCGGATGGCGCGAGCTGACGTCGGCGGGCGACGACGACGCCGCCCCGGGGCCCCGGGGCGGCACGGCGGCCCAGGCGCTGCGGGGGCGGGGCCGCTTCACCCGCAACTTCGTCGTCCAGGCCACCGCCGCCGACTGGGCGCTCGCGCTCCTGGCCTCCCTGCGCCGCCGCCTCACCGCGCTCGGCCCGCCCCGCCTGGTGTTCTTCCAGCACGACGAGGTCATCGTGCACAGCCCCGCCGGCCTGGCCGGGGAGGTCGCCGGCGCGGTGCGCGACGCGGCGCTGGAGGCGCGCGGGCTGCTGTTCGGCGACACCCCGGTCGTCTTCCCGATGGAGATCGCGGTCGTCGACCGCTACGCCGACGCCAAGTGATCGGCCAGCGCGCGGATCGTGTTGGCCGCGGCGAACGCGTGGCCCCGGGCGTTGAGGTGCAGCCCGTCGGCGCAGTAGATGCCCGGATCGGCGGCGAGCGGATGCCCGCGGGGGTTGTCGACGTGGCAGGCGCCGTGCTCGCCCGCCACGTCGGCGGTGAGCGCGGCCAGCTGCCGCGTCCGCGCCGAGATGACCTCCCGGTAGCGGGACGGGCCGAGCCCGGCGGCGGTGATGTCCAGCAACCCGATCGTGACGACGTCGGCGCCGGCCGCGCGGAACGCCGCGACCATCGCGGCCAGCTCGCGGCGCACGCCGTCCGCGTCGAAGTCCGGGCGGAGCATGTCGTTGCCCCCGGCCACCACGAACGCCAGGTCGGGCCGGAACTCCAGGGCCGGCCCGAGCTGCTCGGCCGCGACCTGCGCGGCGACGAGGTCGCGCCGTCCGAGGTTCAGCGCGGTGAACCCGGGCGCCGCCCCCAGCGCCTCCTCGACGCGGTCGGTCCAGGACAGGTCGCGGTAGCCGGGGACGGGCTCGCGGACGCCCTCGGCGATGCTGTCGCCGATCGTCACCATGCGGGTCCACGGCGCGCCGGCCAGCAGCGCGGCGGCCTCCGCGGCGGCCAGCACGGACGGGTCCGTCCATTCCGACGGGATCGTCTCGGTCATGGTCCCTCCCTCAGATCTTCGCCGGGCGGACGGCGAGGAACAGGCCGGCGGCGGCCGTACCCGCGGCGGCGATCGTGCAGAACAGGTACACGGAGGCGTAGTCGCCGAGCGCGGCCCGCTCCGGCAGCAGCGCGGCGAGGACGGCGATGCCGAGCGCGCCGCCGAGCTGCCGCGCCGTGGTGTTGAGCCCGGTGGCGCCGGCGAACCGCAGCGGCCCGGCCGACAGGGCGGCGGCCGTGGCGGTGCCGGTGCTGAGCATCCCCACCCCTGTCCCGAGCAGGAGCCCGACGGGGAGCCAGAACGTCAGGAAGTGCGGTTCGGCGGGAAGGGACGCGACCGCCCAGACCCCGGAGGCGGCCACGATCAGCGCGCCGCCCGTCACGGCCGGGCGGACGCCGGTGCGGGCGGTGAGCCGTCCCGTCACGACCGCCGCCGCGGTGGCCGTGAACGCGCCGGGCGTCGAGGCGAACCCCGCCTTCAGGATCGAGTAGTGCCACTGGCCCGTCAGGAAGAGCACGCCGACGAGCAGCCATGCGTACAGCGCCGTCCCGTACAGGAACGAGGCGGCGTTCGCGACGGCGAACCGGCGGTTGCGCCACAGCGAGATCTCCAACGCGGGCACGGGGTGCCGCGCCGACCGCCACAGCGCCAGGCCGGCCAGGACGACGCCGCCGGCCAGCAGCGCGGGCGTCCGGGCGTCCGTCCATCCCCAGTCCTGGCTCTGCGTCACACCGAGCGCGACGCCGCCCACGCCGGCGCCGAGCAGCACCGTCCCGGCGAGGTCGGGCAGCCGTCCCGCGCCGCCCTCGGCCCGGGGCAGGCGCCGCCCGCCGAGCAGCATCGCCAGCCCGATCGGGAGGTTGATGAGGAACAGGGACCGCCAGCCGGACAGGTCGACCAGCACCCCGCCGAGGCCGGGGCCGATCGCGGCGGCGAACGCGCCCGCCGCGCTCCACAGCCCGATGCTGCGGGCGCGCCGCTCGGGGGGCGTGTCGTGCAGCAGCAGCGCCAGGGACGCGGGGATCAGCGCCGCCGCGGCGGCGCCCTGCACGGCGCGCGTCGCCAGCAGGACGGGCAGGTTCGGCGCGATCGCGCACGCCAGCGACGCCAGCGTGAACAGCCCGGTGCCCCCCAGGTACAGCGACCGGCGCCCGACCAGGTCGGCGACGCGGCCGGCGGGGGCGAGCAGCGCCGCGAACAGCACCGCGTACAGGGTGATCACCCAGGTCAGGCCGGACAGCGTGCTGCCGGGGAAATCGACGTGCAGGTCGGGGACGGCCAGGTTGGCGACGGTGGCGTCGAGCATGGCCAGGAACGTCGCGCCGGCGGCGAGCCAGGGCACGTCCCGCCGCACGGCGGGCGCCCGCGGTGGGGCCGGGCCGGCCCCGGTCGTCTCGGTCGTGGTGGTCATCGGCGGACCTCTCCAGAAAAATAAACGAACGGTCGTACACTCTTCTGTCGAGGCGGCCCCCGTCAAGGGGTTCGGCCCATTGACTTTGAACGAACGGTCGTGCAGATTTGCAGGTGTGAGCACCGACGGACGGCTTCTCAAGGGTGAGCAGACGCGCAGCACGATCCTCGGCCGCGCCGTCGACATCGCCTCGGCGGAGGGCCTGGAGGGCCTGTCGATCGGCCGGCTCGCGACCGAGCTGCGGATCAGCAAGAGCGGCGTGTTCACCCACTTCGGCTCCAAGGAGGAGCTCCAACTGGCGACGGTCCGCAGGGCGGCCGAGGTGTTCCGCCTGCACGTGGTCGAGCCCGCGCTCGCCGCCCCCGAGGGGATCGGCCGCGTCCGCGCGCTCCTGGACGCCTGGCAGCGCTACCAGCGCGAGCCCGTCTTCCCCGGCGGATGCTTCTTCCACTCCACGATGGCCGAGTTCGACGCCCGCCCCGGACGCGTCCGCGACGCGATCGCCGCGTCACAGCGCGACTGGCGCGCCTTCTTGGAGCACTGCATCCGCGAGGCGCGCGACCTCGGCGAGATCCAGGCCGCGACCGACGTCGCCCAGCTCGCCTTCGAGCTGGAGGCCCTCTGCCGCACGGGCGCCGCGCACGCCCTGCTCCACGACGACCCGTCCCTCTACGAGCGCGCCGCCCACGCCATGAGCACGCGGCTGGCCGCCGTCACCACCGCCTGAGCCGGGGGCCTCCAACCGCGCGGAAGACGTGCCGCGCGAAAGACGAAGGCGCGGCGAGGCGACCGCCCCGCCGCGCCCGTCATCGCGCGCCCACCCGCCTCGCCGTCAGCTCGCCGCCGAGTAGGAGGGGCGGGAGTTCAGGGCCTCGACGTCGGAGAACGAGGTCTGCCGGTACGCGCCGCTGATCGTGTTCAGCTCGTCGGGCGTCAGCACGTCCTCGATCGAGTCGAAACCGTCCGGCGCCCGCTGGCTGACCGTGTGCAGGACGTGGTCGGCCGGCATGTCCCGGCAGGCCCGGACGATGGCGTTGACCGTCTCGCGGCGCGCCTTGTCGTAGGCGAGCAGCCCGTCGGCCGGGTCGCCGGAGGCGGCCAGCTCGTGCGCCAGGACGCGGGCGTCGAGGATGGCCTGGGAGCCGCCGTTGGACCCGATCGGGTACATCGGGTGGGCGGCGTCGCCGAGCAGCGTCACGCGGCCGAACGTCCAGCGGTCGACGGGGTCCCGGTCGACCATCGGATACTCCAGGATCTCCGCCGCCTCGGACATCAGCGCGGGGAAGTCGAGCCAGTCGTACTTCCAGTCCGCGAAGTAGGGGAGCACGTCCTCCAGACGGCCCGCCTTGTTCCAGTCGGGGTCCCAGTCCAGCCGGTCGTCGGCGAGCCTGACCTCGGCGGCCCAGTTGAGCAGCGCCTTGCCCCGGCGCTCCGTGCGCATGGAGATCGGATAGACGACGATCTTCGACGTGGCGTTGCTGCCCATGACGACCATGGTCCGCCCGGTCAGGATGGGGTCGGCCTCGGTGATCCCGCGCCACAGCCTGATGCCGTTCCACAGCGGTGCCGGCTCGTCCGGGTACAGCTGCGCGCGGACGGTGGAGTGCAGGCCGTCCGCGCCGATCAGCGCGTCGGCCGTCACCGTCTCGGCGGTGCCCGACGCCCGGTCGAGCAGGCGTGCCCGCACCTGCGTCCCGTCCTGCTCGAAGCCCTCGAAGAGGGTCCCGGTGCGGACGGCGTCCTGGCCGAGCCGCGCGCGGACGGCGTCGAGCAGCATCATCTGCAGCTCGCCGCGGTGGATCGAGTACTGCGGCCAGTGGTAGCCGAGCGCGCGCCCGCGCGGCTCCGCCCAGATCCGGCCGCCGTGCCGGTCGAAGTGCACCATCTCGCCCGTCGGGATGCCGGTCTCGGCCAGCTCGTCGGTGAATCCCAGCTCGGTGAGCTCCCGGACGGCGTGCGGCAGCAGATTGATGCCGACGCCGAGCGGCAGCAGCCGGTTGGCGGAATCGACGACGAGGGCCTCGACCCCGGCCTCGTGCAGGCTCAGCGCGGTGGTGAGCCCGCCGATGCCCGCCCCCACGATGAGTACGCGCATGAATCACCCTCCGTTGGTCTCGGGCGACCGGGCCCAGGCGGCCCGCCCGCACCGGTCTCGTTCGTGTCGCCGCACGTGGCGGCAGTTCTGCTCCGGGTCACCCGGTCCCCGCGGGCGCCGCGCCGGGCACCTTCGCGCCACCGCGGACCAGCCGCCCGACCTCGGCCCGAAGCCGGACGAACTCGGGGGTCCCCCGGGTCTCGATCTGGTCGCGTGCCGAGGGCAGATCGACCGGCAGGTCGGCGTGGACGCGGGCGGGCGAGCGGTTCAGCACGACCACACGGTCACCGACGTAGACGCTCTCGTCGATGTCGTGCGTGACGAGCAGGATCGTCATCTTCCGGGTCCGGTGCATCTGCAGGACGAGGTCCTCCAGGTCCTCCCGGGTCTGCGCGTCCACCGACCCGAACGGCTCGTCCATGAGCAGCAGCGACGGGCGGTAGGCGAGAGCCCGCGCGATCGACACGCGCTGCTGCATGCCCCCCGACAGCTGCCACGGGTACTTGCGCCCGGCGTCCGCGAGACCCACGGACTCCAGAGACTCCTGCGCCGCGGCGCGCCGCTCCGAGCGGCCCTTTCCGCGCCGCCGCAGCGGCAGCGCCACGTTGTCGCGGACGGTCAGCCAGGGGAACAGCGACCGGCTGTAGTCCTGGAACACCACGGCGAGGTCGCCGGGCACGCCGTCGATCGGCCTGCCGTCCAGGGTGAGGGTTCCGGCGGTCGGGCGGATCAGCCCGCCGATGCAGCGCAGCAGGGTGGACTTGCCGCAGCCGGACGGGCCGACGATGCTGAGCAGCTGGCCGTCCGGGACGGTGAGGTCGAGCCCGTCGATGGCCCGGTGGCCGTCGCCGTAGGAATGGCTGAGGCCGGTTATCTGGAGCACCGCGGCCCCCTTTGCTGTGTGTATGTCGTCAGGGTCGGCATAGGGGTCATCGTCAGCTCGCAAGCCTCTTCGCGCCAGTGTGCCAGGACAGCAGGCGCCGCTCCAGGAGCATGAACACCGCGTTGAACAGGAGGCCGAGCAGGCCCAGCATGACGATCCCGGCCCACATCCGGGGCAGTTCGAACGAGCGCTGGGCGCCGATGAGCTCGGAGCCGATGCCCGCGGTGCTGCCGAACAGCTCTGAGATGACCATGAGGATCAGCGCGAACGACAGCGCCACCCGCAGCCCCGCGAAGATCTTGGGGGACGCCGCGGGGAGCGTGACGGTCAGCAGCCTGCGGAGCCGGCCGACGCCGAACACCCGGGCCGTCTCCAGTTGCAGGGGATCCACGGTGCGGACGCCGTCGCAGGTGTTGAGCAGCACCGGCCACACCACGCCGAACGCGATCGTGACGACCTGCATGGTCGTGCCGAGCTGGAACACGATGATGAAGAACGGCACCAGGGTGGGCGGAGGTATCGCGCGCAGGAACTCCAGCACCGGGTTGAGCAGGTCGTACAGGACCCGCGACCGGCCGATCGCCGCACCCGCCAGGACACCGGCGGCGCCCGCGAGCGCCCATCCGACGAACAGGTGGGTGAGGCTGGTGGAGAAGTCGTCCACCGCCTTGTCCGTGAGGAACACGTGGGAGGCGGGTCCGGAGAACCACAGCTCGTGCAGCGCGTCGATGATCTTCGTGGGCGGGGGGAAGTAGGTCTCGTCCACCGCGCGCGTGACCAGTTCCCACAGCACGACGACGGCGGCGACGAGCCAGACCCGCTCGACGACCCCGCGCAGCGCTCCGAGCGCCCTCATGCGATCCCCTCCACGCGGGCGGTGTTCCAGCGGAACGCGATCCGCTCCAGCCCGAAGAGGGCGGTGTTGGCCAGCAGCCCCAGCACTCCGGCCCAGCAGGCGCCGGCCAGCAGCAGGTCGGTCCGGCCGCCTCCGGACTGGGTGTCGCCGAGGTAGATCCCCACCCCGTTGATCCCGCCCGCCAGGAGCTCGGTGCTGATCACCACGACGAGGGCGACGGAGGCGGCGATCCGGATGCCGGTGGCGATGAACGGCGAGGCGCTCGGCAGGGAGACGCGCCACAGCACCGACAGCGTCCCGAAGCCGAAGCTGCGCAGGCTCTCCTTGGCGACCGGGTCGACGTCGCGGAGCGCGTACAGGGTGTTGATGAGGATCGGCCACAGGCAGGCGTAGAAGATCAAGGACATCTTCATCTGCGTGGGGTCGGCGAACAGGATGATGGCGAGCGGGATCAGCGCGACCGAGGGAATGGGGCGCAGCATTTCGACGAGCGCGCGGGAGGCGGTGCCGAGCACCGGCACCGAGCCGAGCAGCACGCCCAGCGGCACCGCCACGAGCACCGCCAGCGCGAGCCCGCCGAACCATGCCGTCAGCGTGGCCCCGACGTCGGCGAGGAACTCCCCGTCGACGGCCAGTTTCCCGGCCTCCCGCAGAACGGTCGACGCCGGGGGCAGGGCGGTCGCGTCGACGAGGCCGGCACGGCTCACGACCTCGACGACGGCGACCAGCCCGGCGACCCCGGCGGCGCCGAGAAGGATACGGCGGTGCCTCATTAAGCGGACGTCGCCATGTAGGACTTGACGTCGAGAGGCTTGTCCAGGTAGCCGAACTGCTGCATCAGGTCGGCCACGCGCTGGAGGCGGGTGGCGTTCAGCGTGGTCGGCCACGTGCCGAAGCTCATGGTGGAGGCGACCTTGGCGTCGATCCCCTTGGCGTAGGTCGGCAGGACCTCCTGGACGAGCTTGCGGTCGGCGGCCATGCCCTGCGCCTTCAGCAGCGCGCGCTGGAAGGCGGCGACCGTCTTGGGGTTCTCCTTGGCGAACTTCTCGGTGGTGGCGAAGCCCGCGATCGGGAAGTCCGCGGTCGGCCCGCTGGACAGGTCGGCGACCATGCGGGCGCCCATCGACTGCTGCATCTGGGTGCCGAAGGGCTCGATCGCCTGGACGGCCTCGACGCTCTTGGACTTCAGGGCCTGCTCCATGGCGGGCGGGGGGACCTCGACGAAGTTCTTGTCCTCGTCGAACTCGACGCTCTGGGGCTTGCCGGCGGCGCGCACCAGCAGCGTGGCGACGTTGCGCTTGGTGTTGACGGCGATCTTCTTGCCGGCCAGGTCCTTGATCGTGTGATACGGGGAGTCCTTGCGCACCATCAGCGTGTGCGTCTTCGGGGCGCTCTGCATGCCCTCGACGACGATCTTGGGCTTGAAGCCCGGGTCCTTGGACCCCGCGGTGAGCAGGGAGACGTAGTTGCTGATGCTGAAGTCCAGCCGTCCGCTCTTCAGGAGCGGGATGCCCGCGGCCCCACCCGGGATGACCTGGGTCTTGACAGTCAGGCCCTCGGCCTTGAACAGTCCCTTGGAGATGGCGAGCTGGACGGGCGCGGTGTCGGCGACGGTCATGTTGCCGAGCGTGATCTCGGACTTCTCCAGACCGTTGGCCGACTTCTTCTCAGAGGAGCCGCAGGCCGCGGCGGAGAGTGCCAGAGCGATCGCGAGCGCGCCGGTGACGGCTGTACGGCGGTGGGAAGCAGGCATGGGCAAGGCTCCATTTTGCGGGGGGAAGCACGTTGAACCTGATCTTTCAAACGAGGCGGGAGCGTAGCGCACTGTGGGTGTGGCTTGGGTGAGATGAGAGGATTATGTGCAATTATGTGAACATGAGCTAACAGTCTGTGACATTGGCATCTCCTGCATCACAAGTCCAGACTTATGTGATCATTCGGGTTGGCCATGATGGTGGCTCTGTGTTGCAATATCTCGCGCTCGCCCCCAGTGGCGTGGGTGAGCGATGCGACCCGAATCCCGTTCAGGCCACTGTACGCCGCGAGCGATCGACCCCATTGAGAGGTAGCGGAGGGCAGTGCGGAAAGCAGAAGGGGCCGAGATGGTCCCGCAATCCCCCCAGCCAGGCCCGTCTGCCAGGGACGACGCCCCGAGGCGAGGCTCCCAGCGCGGGCGGTACAAGCTGCGCAACTGGCGAGTGCGCACGCGTCTGTTCGCCCTCATTGCGGTGCCCACGATCGTGGCCGCACTCTTTGCGGGTTACCGGGTTTCGGTGTCGTTGGACAACGCCGAGGCCTATAGCCGGACCGGCCAGTTGGCTACGCTCGGTAATCACCTGACCGCGCTCGCGCACGATGTGGAGGCCGAGCGCGACGCGATGGCGGAACGGGCGGCGGGCGGCGGGCGCGCCGCCGGCGCCGAGGCCCTCGCCGCGCGGCAGGAGGCGGTGGACGCCGACGCCCGCAAGGTGCGCGCCGCCGCCGCGGACGTCGAGACGTACTCCTCCAGCCTGCGGCTGGCGGTCGGCAACGTCCTCAACCGTGTGGACGACCTGCCCGCGCTGCGCACGGCGGCCGTGCGCCTCGGGCCCGGGGTGATCATCGACAAGTACACCGAGTTCGTCGACGACTTCACCTCCTTCCATGTTCTGGTCTCCCAGGACGCCCCGACGGCCGAGCTCGCGCAGAGCGCGCTGGCGCTGGCCGACCTGGCGAACGCCAAGGACGCCGCGTCCCGCGAGCGGGCCCTGCTCTCCTCCGCGCTCTGGGAGGGGCGGTTCGAGCCGCTCGACCGCGCCGCGGTCGACGACGCCCGTGCGGACATGGACACCAGCATCAACGCCTTCCGCAGCTCGGCGACGCCGGCCCAGCTGCGGCTGTTCGAGGACACCGTCACCGGCCCCGAGCTGGACCGCGCGGAGGTCACGCGGCTGCAGACGCTGGCCGTCGCCGACTCCTCCCGGCAACTGCAGGTCAGGCTCGGCGTCCGCACGGCCCGGTCCTGGACGTCGGACTCGACCGCGCGGGTCGACAGGCTGCGGACGGTCGAGAAGAGCATCGCCGCCGACCTCGCCGCCAAGGCGGACGACGCCCGGTCCGGCGCGCAGACGGCGGCGATCCGGGACGGCGTGCTGCTGTTCCTCGTCCTCGCGGTCGTCCTGGCGACCCTGATCGTGATGGCCCGCTCGCTGGTGCGGCCGCTGCGCCGGCTGCAGTCTGGCGCCCTGGACGTGGCCAACGCGCGGCTGCCCGGCCTGGTCGACCGGCTGCGCGACCCCGAGGCCGCCGCGGGCGGCATCGAGGTCAAGCCGATCGAGATCGACTCCACCGACGAGATCGGCCAGGTCGCGCGGGCGTTCGACGAGGTCCACCGGGAGGCGGTCCGGCTGGCCGCCGACGAGGCCGTGCTGCGCGGCAACATCAACGCGATGTTCGTCAACCTCTCCCGCCGCAGCCAGTCCCTGATCGAGCGGCAGCTGCGGCTGATCGAGGAGCTGGAGCAGAGCGAGCGCGACGAGGAGCAGCTCGGCAACCTGTTCCGGCTGGACCACCTGGCCACCCGCATGCGTCGCAACTGCGAGAACCTCCTCGTCCTCGGCGGCCAGGAGCAGGTGCGCCGGTGGAACCAGCCCGTCCCGCTGATCGACGTCGTCCGCGCGTCGCTGTCCGAGGTTGAGCAGTACGAGCGCGTCGCGCTGCGGGTTCAGGGCGACATGACGGTCGTCGGCCCCGTCGTCAACGACCTCGTCCACCTGCTGGCCGAGCTGGTGGAGAACGCCACCGTGTTCTCCTCCGAGAACACCAAGGTGACGGTGTCGGGGCAGATGCTGAGCGGCGGCGGCTGCATGCTGCAGATCACCGACAACGGCGTCGGCATGTCGCCCGAGGAGCTGGAGCAGGCCAACTGGCGGCTGGCGAACCCGCCCGTCATCGACTTCTCCGCGGCCCGCCGCATGGGCCTGTTCGTGGTCGGCCGCCTGGCCGTCCGGCACGGGATCCGCGTCGAGCTGCGGGCCGCCCAGGGCGGCGGCCTCACCGCGTTCGTGGTCCTGCCCGACGCGGTGGTCACGCCGGGCGAGTCCGGCGGCATCGGCAGCCGCCCCGGCCTCGCCCCGCGCGAGGCGGGCTCCCACGGCCAGCTCGCCGCGCTCACCACCACCGCCGCCGAGCCGCCCGCGGGCGGGTTCCGGCAGGACGACTACGGTCCCGCCCCCACCATGGGCGGCGGCACCGGACCGCATTCCATGACGGGCGGCACGGGCGCGCACCCCATGGTCGGCGGCACCGGGCCGCTGCGTCCGATCCGCGGCGCCACCGGCCCGCAGCCGAACATCGCCGAGACCGGGCCCATCCCGGCCCCGGGCGCGCACGACCCCTACGGCACCGGTGCGCAGCCCGCGGTCCCGCCCGCCGAGCGGCGCCCCTCGCGGGACCGGCGCGCTCCGGCGCACGACCCCTACGGGACCGGTGAGCGGCAGCCGCCGCGCAGGCCGGGGGAGCTGCCGGTCCGGGAGCCGGGCACGCATCTGCAGGGCCGCCCCTCCGACGGCGGCTCCTCGAACGGGCTCTTCCAGCCGCGAAGCGAGCGCCCGCAGGAGGTGGAGGACGCCGGCGGCAACGGCGCCTACCGGCCGGGCGGGAGGACGGGGCCGCAGTCGGTCGTCCCGGAGGCGCAGCCGGTGGTGCCCGAGTCCGGCGGCGGGCGGCACATCCCGTGGGAGACCGGGCCGCTGGAGCAGGTCGGCCCGAACCTCGGTCAGGCGTCCGGCCCCTACGGTGAAGACGTCCCGCCCGTGTCCGCTCCCCACGTGCCGGAGGGCCCCATCCCCGAGCCACCACCCGTTCCCCAGCCGGCCGTGCGGGCCGCGGCGGCCGCACAGCCGGAGCCGAAGGCCCCGCCGCGGCCGCCCGAGCGCTCGCCCATCTTCGACGCGATGCAGTCGGAGTGGTTCATGCGCAGGTCGGGCGGCGGGTCCGGCGAGGCCCCGTCCAAGGGCTGGGAGTCCCCGGCGGACGCGGGGTTCCGCGCGGCCGAGGCGGCCCGAGAGCCGGTGGCGACGAGTCGCACCAACGTCGGACTGCCCAAGCGGGTGCCCGGCAAGAACCGCATCCCCGGGGCGGTCGGCCGCGGGGCGCAGGACGCGCCCCAGACGCCGGCGGGCCCGCCGCAGGGCCGCCCGGCGCCCGGCGGGACCGGTCAGGGACAGCCCGCCCAGGGGCCGCAGGCGCCGACGCAGGGCATGCCGGTCATCGGCCAGCAGGCGCCCGGGCAGCCGCAGGGACAGCAGGCGCAGGGCCACGGCCAGTCGGCCGACGTTGTACGCAACCGCTTCGCGAGCCTGCAGCGCGGCGTCCACCGCGGACGCCACGAGGCTCGTGGTGCAGGCACTTCAGGTGAGGTGCCGTCACAGGGTGACGGCGAGACAGGAGGCACCCGGTGAGCGGGCAGGATCTCAACTGGTTGGTGACGAACTTCGCGGACCGTGTCGCGAAGGTCGCGCACGCCGTCGTGGTCTCCTCGGATGGATTGCCGATGGCCTACTCCGCGGGCTTCCCGCCCGAGCGGGCGGACCAGCTTTCGGCGATCGCCTCGGGGCTGATGAGCCTGACCCAGGGCGCGGCGAAGATCTTCGACGCCGGCGGGGTGAACCAGACCGTCGTGGAGATGGACCGCGGGCTGCTGTTCGTCATGTCCATCACGAACGGATCGGTGTTCGCGGTGCTGGCCGCGCCCGACTGCGACCTCGGGCTGGTGGCCTACGAGATGACGCTCCTGGTGGAGCGGGTGGGACGGGTGCTGACGCCCGCTCTGCGCGCCCAGGAGCAGCCGCCGTACTCGGGGCCTTCCGTGACCGAGATGGGCGCCGGGCCCGCCCGCTACTGACCGTGACTGACTCTGACGGAGGTCGGCGACATGGATCGAGGCAGTCCCTTCGGGGGCGGTCCCGGAGGCGGCGGCCGCTGGCCGGGTGACCAGGGGCGGGTCCCCGTGCAGGGCCGACCCCCCGAGCGGGACGACAACGATGGCAGCTCGCTCGTGCGCCCGTACGCGGTCACCGGCGGGCGCACCAGGCCGCGCTACGACCTGGCCATCGAGGCGCTGGTCACCGCCGCGCCCTACCCGCCGCGGGACGTGGCCGTGCTGACCCCGGAGTACCGGGCGATCATGGATCTGTGCCGGTCGGCCCGCTCGGTCGCCGAGGTGTCCGCGCTGCTGCGCCTGCCGCTCGGGGTCGCGCGGGTCCTAGTGGCTGACATGGCCGTCGAGGGACTGCTACGGCTGCACCAGTCGCAGTCCCCCACCACCGCCGGCGGACAGCCGGACCTCCGCTTGCTAGAAAGGGTGCTCAGTGGCCTTCGGAAGCTCTGACCAGGTCCCGGGGCCGCACGGCGGGGAGACCGAGCTGACCTCGGTCAAGATCGTCGTCGGTGGCGGCTTCGGCGTCGGCAAGACCACCTTCGTCGGCTCCGTCTCGGAGATCATGCCGCTCACCACCGAGGCGGTGATGACCGCGGCCAGCGCCGACGTGGACGACCTGTCGGCCGTCCCGGACAAGACGACCACCACGGTCGCGATGGACTTCGGCCGCGTGTCGCTGGACAGCGAGCTGATCCTCTACCTGTTCGGCACGCCCGGGCAGCACCGCTTCTGGTTCATGTGGGACGACCTGGTCCGCGGCGCGATCGGCGCCGTCGTGCTGGTCGACACCCGCCGGCTGGAGGACTGCTTCGCCGCGGTGGACTACTTCGAGGAGCTCGGTCTGCCGTTCGTGGTGGGCGTCAACGGGTTCCACGGCGAGTTCCAGTACGCCGTGGACGACATCCGCGACGCCCTGTCGATCAGCGCGCACGTGCCGATCGTGCAGTGCGACGCGCGGAGCCGCGAGTCCACCAAGCAGGTGCTGATCATGCTGGTCAAGCACGCGATGACGGTGCACGCCGCCGGAGCGCACGCCTCCGCCCCCGCGCCGGGCGCGCCCGGCGGGCAGCTCGGCACCACGTCCCCGAGCTGGACCTGAGCCGCGGCGCACGGGGGCGCGGCCCGGTCCGGCCCCCGGCTACGGTCGCGTAGGTCGTGTGCACGATGCATGATGGTTCGTCGTGATCGAGCATGAATCCGCGGTGGGGGTTGCGATGAGCGAAGTGGAGAAGATCGGAACGTTCGTTGCCATCGGCGACAGTTTCACCGAGGGCCTGAACGACCCCTACCCCGGCGAGACCGACGTCTTCCGGGGCTGGGCGGACCGGCTCGCCGAGCACCTCGCCGTGCTGAACCCGGGCCTGCGCTACGCCAACCTCGCCGTCCGCGGGAAGCTCGTGCGGCAGATCGTGGACGACCAGGTGCCGATCGCCGTCGGCCTCTCGCCCGACCTGGTCACGCTGTGCGCGGGCGGCAACGACATGATCCGTCCCGGCGCGGACCCCGACGCGGCCGCGGTCGTGTTCGACGACGCGGTCCGGCGGCTGCGCGCCACCGGCTCCCGCGTGGTGGTCTTCACCGGGTTCGATCCGCGCGGGCTGCGCTCCGGCGGCCGCATCCGGGGCAAGGCCGCCACCTACAACATGCACCTGCGCGCGATCGCCGACCACCGCGGCTGCTCGGTGGTGGACCTGTGGCCGCTGCGCGCCTTCCACGACCCGCGCGCCTGGTACGAGGACCGCCTGCACCTGTCGCCCGAGGGGCACCGGCGCATGGCGCTCTACGTCGCCGGGGCGGTGGGCATCCCGGTCGAGGGCGACTGGCGCGAGCCCTGGCCGCCCCTGGACCGTGCCGACTGGCTCACGATGAGGCGCGAGGACGTCCACTGGGCCCGGGCCTACCTCCTGCCGTGGATCGGCCGCCGGGCCACGGGCCGCTCCTCCGGCGACGGCCGCGGGCCGAAGCGCCCCACCCCCCTCCCGCTCTAGGGCGGGGCCGCTCGCGCCGGCCGTGCCCGCCCTAGGCGCGGTCGGGCTCGGTCGCCAGCGCCTCCTGAAGGGTCCGCTTGACGGGGATGCGCCGGTGCAGCCCCGTGATCTCCAGGGCGCGGCGGACGATGGGCCGGGGGCCGGCGAGGACGAGGCTGCCGCCCGCCGCGGTGGCGGCCTTGTAGCAGGCGACGATGACCGAGAGGCCGCCCGAGTCCATGAACTCCAGGTCGGTGAGGTCCAGCACGAGGTGGTCGCCGTGCTCGCGGCGGGCCTCGTTCAGGTGGACGCGCAGCTCCTCCGAGCCCGCGACGTCGAGTTCTCCGCACAGCCTGAGGACGGCGCGTCCGCCGTCGGGCCGTGTGGTGACTTCCAAAGGTGACACGGGGGGTTCCCCTCTTGTGTGTTGCTTTGGCCGGAATCGTCCGGCGAATAGTTTCCGTTCGACAACTATCGCGGACGCCGGGCCGCCTGCCAACCCACGGCAACGGGGGTGTGCGTGATCGTGACGCGCCGTAAGGTGCTTGTCGGATGTGATTGCCTCGACGATCCGCTGCGTAGGAGACGACCCCAGGTGAGTTCCCCCCGGCTGCCAGACCATCTCGAAGTGCTGCTCACTGAGGAGCCGGTGCTCGACGTGTACGCGTACGGTCCCTGGCGCGTGCCTGACGGTCTGTACGAGGAGATGCGCGAGCGCGCGGTCGCCTACAACACCGACCAGCGCGCCATCGTGCTGACGCGGCAGCTCAGCGACTTCTACGGGAGCGACACCAGCGCGGCGGGGGCCGAGCAGTGGTCGCTGCTGACGTTCCTGCTGGGCGCGTCGGCGGTGCGCGGCGGGTCGCGCGGCGACGTGGACTACGAGCTGCTGTCGGCGTTCCTGGCGACGCCCGAGTCGGCCGTCCGGGACCCGGTGGCGTGGTTCACCCAGGGCGGGCGGTGGCGCCCGCCGGGCCTGTGGCTGCCCGAGCCGGCCGGGGACGACCGGGAGCGGCGCGCGGTGATGTTTGAGCTGGCGCGCGCCGGGCTGGACGTCTTCGAGGGCCTGGAACCGCTGGAGCGGCGCCGGCGGGCGGTGATGGACCTGTTCGACCGGCGCGCCGCCGACCCGGCGCTGCGCGAGGCGGACATGACCGTCCCCAACCGGCAGCTGGAGGACCTCTGGGTGTCCGGCCTGACCGAGGAGGAGCTGGCCGTCCTGCCCGAACTGGCCGGGCCGGTGGGCTACCTGGGCTGGGTGTGCGAGGGGCTGGACGCCGCGCACGAGGGGCTGGCGGGGGCCGTCGCCGACTCCGGCGAGCCCGACGTGGCGCTGGCGCGGCTGCTGCTGGCGGCCGACGCCGCGGTCGTCCCGGCCGAACTGGCGGTCGTGCTGGGCACCGCCCGCTACGAGAACGTGGAGGAGCGGTTCCGCGCGGCGCGGGAGGGCTTCGCCGCCGAGGCGTGGCAGCACGACGTGCGGGCGTGGCTGGCGCGGGGCCTGGTCGCGGGCGAGGCGGACGCGGCCCGCGCCTGGCTCGACATGGCGGTGCGGTTCACCGGCGCGGTGCAGGGCCTGCCGGAGGCGCCGGTCAGTCCGCGCTGCCGGGTGCCGGTGCGCCCCTTCCAGGCCGACCTGCGGCGGCTGTTCACCGTCCGGCGGGTCTTCAACACCCTGAAGTTCGGTTCCGGCGAGGACGGTCCGCGGACCGCGGCCGAGCGGGCCGAGCCCGGTGAGGAGAGCGGGCCGCCGCTGGTCGGGCAGCCGGAGCTGTCGCGGGCGCTGCAGGACGCGGTGGCGGCGCGGCTGGCCGGGCAGCGGCCGGTCCGGCTGCTCGTCGCCGGCCCGGAGGGCACCGGCAAGGGCACCGCCGCCGAGATCGTCGAGGGCGCGCTCGGCGAGGGCGGCGCCGTCCGCGAGGCGCTCTGGATCTCCGACCAGGTCTTCGCCTCGCTCGGCGTGAGCGACGCCGTCCTGTGGCTGCAGGCCCGCGTCCGCGACTGCCTGGAGGGCCGCATGCTCCTGGTCGTGGACGACCTGGAGAAGCTCGCCGCCCACGAGCGGTGCGGCGCCGCCGCCGCCGAGGAACTGCGGCGGCTCATGGCGCGCTCGCCGTCCCTCAACGTCGTCGCCCTGTGCCGCCCCGGCGGCGACCGGCGGCTCTTCGACGCCAACCCCGCGCTGGTCCGGGCGTTCGACGTCGCGCGCACCCGCGACTTCGCCGAGGACGACTTCGCCGAGCTGTTCACCCTGGCCGTCGCGCGGCGCGGCGCGCGCGCCGGGGCGGAGGTCGCCGCGGACGCCGGCGCCATGCTCCGCCGCACCCCGCCGATGCTGAACCTGCGCGGCGCCCGGCTGGTGGAGCACATGGCGGGCCAGGCCGTCGCCGCGGCGGACCGGCGGGCCCGGGAGGACGGGACGGACGCCGAACCCCTGGAGGTGACGGCCGCGGACCTGCCGCAGCGACTCATCGCCGGCCGTCCCGCCGAGTCCGACCCGCTCGCCGAGCTGGCCGCCTGCGTCGGCATCGAGCCCGTCAAGCGGGAGGTCGACGCGCTGATCGCCGAGGCCAAGGCCGCCCGCCTGCGCCGCGAGGCGGGCATGACCGCGCGGACCCGGTTGCGGCACCTGGTCTTCACCGGCAACACCGGCACCGGCAAGGGCAAGGTCGCGCGGATCCTCGGCCGGATCTACGCCGACCTCGGCGTGCTGTCGTCCGGCCACCTGGTCGAGGTGGAGCGCGCCGACCTGCTCGGCGAGTACGCCAGCGAGAGCGTCCTGCGCGTCCGCCGGGCGGTGGAGCAGGCCCACGGCGGCGTCCTGGTCGTCCGCGACGCGCACGCCCTGGTGTCGGCGGCCGCCGACGCGGCGCGCGGCCGCGAGGTGCTGGACGTGCTGCTGACGAGCGTCCAGGCGCACACCGAGGACCTCGTCGTGGTGCTGACGGGTCCGGCGGCGGAGATGAACGGGCTGCTGAAGGCCCACCCCGACCTCGCCGCCGCCTTCCCCCGCACGCTCCGCTTCCCCGACCTCACCGACGAGGAACTGGTGGAGGTGTTCACCGCCAAGGCCGCCGACTCGGGGTTCGAGCTGGCCCCCGGCGTCCTGGACAAGGTGCGCGCGCTCGTCGAGGCGGCGCCGCGCGAGCGCGGGGTCGGCAACGTCCGCATCATGACGAACCTGCTCGAACGGGCCGTCTCGATGCAGGGGCGCCGCGTCCTGGCCGACGGGATCGTCGACGAGGACGAGTCCCTCGACGTGATCCTGCCGGAGGACGTCCCCGACACCCTCACCCGCGGCCGCGACGACGTCCCCGGCGACCCGCTCGCGGAGGTCGAGCGGCTGATCGGCCTGGCCGACATCAAGCGGGAGGTCGCCGCGCTGGTCGCCGAGGTCCGCGCCGAGCAGCTGCGGCGCGAGGCCAAGGTGTCCCCGGCGCCCCCGGCCCGGCACATGGTGTTCGCCGGCAGCCCGGGCACGGCCAAGACGACGATCGCGCGGCTGATCGCCGCCGTGTTCGCCCGGCTCGGCCTGCTGTCGTCCGGGCACCTGGTGGAGGTCACCCGCGCCGACCTCGTCGCCGAGTTCATCGGGCAGACCGCGCCGCGCGTGCGGGACGCGGTCGGCCGCGCCCTCGGCGGCGTGCTGTTCGTGGACGAGGCGTACACGCTGGCGTCCGGCGGCGGCGACCGGCGCGACTTCGGCCACGAGGCGATCGCCGAGCTGCTGCGGCTGATGGAGGAGCACCGCGGCGACCTGGTGGTCATCGTCGCCGGCTACGACGCCGAGATGGAGCGCTTCCTGGACGCCAACCCCGGGCTGAAGTCGCGGTTCCCGAAGCGGCTGCGGTTCCCCGACTACTCCGACGACGAACTCGTCACGATCTTCGAGTTCATGGCGGCGGAGGACGGGTTCGCGCTCGCGCCCGGCATCCTGGAGGAGCTGCGCCGCCTCGTCGCGGCCCAGCCGCGCGGCTCCTCGTTCGGCAACGCCCGGCTCGTCCGCAACCTGCTGGAGGCGGCGATCTCCCGGCAGGCGCAGCGCATCACCGCCAAGGAGGACGCGGCGGCCGGCGAGATCGACGCGGCCGAGGTCGCGCTGCTGCGCCCCGAGGACCTTCCCGAGGCCCCGCCCCGCGAGGACGAGGGAGGCTACGGCCTCTACATCTAGCCGGGCCTCTTCCACCTAGGCGGCTCCGTAGGCGGCCGCCTGGAGGGAGTACAGGTCGGCGTAGAGGCCGTCCAGGGCCATCAGCGCGGCGTGGTCGCCCTCCTCGGTGACCTCGCCGCGCTCCAGCACGTAGATGCGGTCGGCGTAGCGGACGCCGGCGAGCCGGTGGGTGATGAGCAGGACGGTCCGGCCGTCGGCGTGCGTGCGGATCCGCTCGGACAGCTGGTGCTCTGCGCGGGCGTCCAGCGCGGCCGTGGGCTCGTCGCAGATCAGCAGCGGCGCGTCCCGGTAGAACCCGCGGGCGGCGCCGGAACGGCCGGCGAACCCTGAACCACCAGGAGGTAAGCCCTGGTGCACCCATGCGCCGCCCTCCGCGCGTACTACCGTCCAGGGGCGGTGTGCGCCTTTAGGGGGATGGTGTCCGCTTCTTTTCTCACAGAGCGCGGTGATTTGTTGGTGTGGACAATCATGCGCCGGACGGACGCGCGGCACGCCCGGGTTGTCTAGGGTCTACGGCATGACCGACGGCTGGCCGCAGGGCCGGACACGCAAGGAGGGCGACCGCGTGGGGCGCAGCAGGGAGAACTCCGCACGCGCGGAGCACCACCACGCCGCCTACGGGCGGGACACCTACGGGGACCCGTACGACGACCCGTACGCCGGCGACCAGCTCGCCGGGGGGCGGGTCGACGAGGGCGGCGGCCCCCGCGGCGGGGCGCCCTACCGGCGGCGGCGCCGCAGGCGCTGGCCGCGGGTGCTCGGCGCTCTCGTCGCCGTGCTCCTGGTGGTCGTCGTCGGCGGCTACTTCTACCTGGACTCCCGGCTGAAGCGCGAGTCGGTCCTCGTGGACTACGCGGGCCGGGTCGCCGACACGCCGGGGACGAACTGGCTGGTCGTCGGGTCCGACAGCCGCGAGGGGCTGTCGAAGGACGACCAGAAGCGCCTCGCGACCGGGTTCGCCTCCGGGCGCCGCACCGACTCGATGATGCTGCTGCACTACGGCTCCGGGGGGACGTCCCTCATCAGCCTGCCGCGCGACTCCTACCTCCCGATCCCCGGGCACGGCTCGAACAAGCTGAACGCGGCCTTCGCCTTCGGCGGGCCCAAGCTGCTCGTGCAGACCGTGGAGAAGGCCACCGGGCTCCACATCGACCACTACGCCGAGATCGGCTTCGGCGGCTTCGTGGGCGTGGTGGACGCCGTGGGCGGCGTCGACATCTGCGTCAAGGAGAACATCAAGGACCGCAAGGCGGGCCTGAACCTCAAGGCCGGATGCCAGACGCTGGACGGCGGCCAGGCGCTCGGCTACGTCCGGACCCGCGCCTACGCCCGCGCCGACCTCGAACGCGTGGAGCACCAGCGGCAGTTCTTCGGCGCGCTGATGAAGAAGGCCACGAGCCCGGGCACGATGCTCAACCCGTTCCGCGGTGTCCCGCTGGCCATGAACGCCACCAGCAACTTCCTGGTGGACGACGGCGACCACCTGTACGACCTGGCCCGCATGATGTGGGCGATGAAGGGCGTCAGCGGCGGGAACGGCGTCACGACCACCGTCCCGATCGGGGGCGCCGGAAGCTCGGCCTCCGCCGGGTCCTACATCACCTGGGACAGGTCCAAGGCGGCCACGCTCTTCGGCGCGCTGAAGCAGGACCAGGAGATCCCCTCGAACGTCATCACGAAGTGACGGACCGGCCCGGAGCCTCGCCCCGCGCGAGGCGACGGGCCGGATGCTCGATTAGAGTCGGGCCATGTCCGAACAGACGCCGGACGGCGGGAATCTGGACGAGCTGACGTCCAAGGAGCTGTACGAGCGAGCGATGGGTCTCGCCAAGGAGCGGTACGACGTCGGCTTCCTGTGGGATCTGCTGCGAGCGATCCCGGCCGCGGCGGCGGCCACGGGGGACGTCGACCGCGCCGAGTTCGACCTCGTCCACGGCCTGTCGCTGCTGGAGGAGTTCACGCACGCGGGGGAGGGCGAGATGGCCGACGCCCTCCGGCCCTTCTACATCGACTACCTCCACCGGCACGCCAAGGGGACCTGACCTGCTCTTTGTCCCCCCTTGATCTCTCTTCGGCCACCCTGGGGAATCACTGAGAGTAAGTGATCGACCGCAGAGGGTGGTTGAAGTGAACAAGAAGCACATGAAGATCGCCGCCATCGCCTTCACGGCGTGGTACGTCATCAGCAGGCCCGAGGGGGCGGCGCATCTCGTCAACGGCGCCCTGAGCGGGCTCGGCAACGCCGCCGAGTCGTTGTCGCAGTTCATGAGCGCCATCCCGAACTGACCGACGGTTCCCGGGCCCCGTTCCCCGCCGGCTCGGGGCTTCTCTTCGCGACGCCACCAAGCAGTTGCCCGCGCGTCACAGTAAAATCGCGCTTTGCGGGCAGACGCGGCTGGGCACAATGGGATCGGGTCGATTGTGTCGCGCGCTACGAACAGGGACGGCGTTACGGATGAAGAAGAACCTCCGCTATGTGGCGATCGCCTTCGTCATCTTCTACTTGCTGAGCTCACCGACGGATGCGGCAGGAGTGGTCAACAACGCCTTCGACGAGCTGGGGAACGCGGGCAACCAGCTCGCGGCCTTCGTGAACGCCTTGGGCAAGTGACCGGCGCCCTGGGCGCGTGAGGGCGGTCGGCGGCGGGAACCACCCGTCCGCCGGCGGCGTCAACGGCGAGGACGGGGCCGATCCGCGGAGCGATCTCCTAGGATCGGCCGCATGTCTGTCTTCGACGTAGAGATCGAGGGCCTGCGCGGCGGGCCCGCGGACCTCGAGCAGTACCGGGGCAAGGCCGTACTGGTCGTCAATGTCGCCTCCAAGTGCGGCCTCACCCCGCAGTACTCCGGCCTGGAGCGGCTGCAGGAGACGTACGCCGGGCGGGGCTTCACCGTCCTCGGCGTCCCCTGCAACCAGTTCATGGGGCAGGAGCCCGGCAGTTCCGAGGAGATCGCCGAGTTCTGCTCGGCGACCTACGGGGTCACGTTCCCGATGACCGAGAAGGTCGAGGTCAACGGTGACGGCCGGCACCCGCTGTACCGGGAGCTCGTCGGCGTCCCCGACGCCGAGGGCCACACCGGCGACATCCGGTGGAACTTCGAGAAGTTCCTGATCGCCCCGGACGGCGCCGTCGCGGCCCGCTTCGCACCCCAGACCGAGCCGGAGTCCGCCGAGGTCGTCACCGCCATCGAGAAGACCGTTCCCGCCTGACCGGGGACGCGCCCTCCGGACGGGGGACGCGCCCCCCGGGCGGGGGGCGCGTTCGCCCGGGTGTGAATCGCGCCACATCGTGCGGACGTTGCCTCGTATTCGAGGGCGCGTCTAACTTGTGGGATTCGCGATATGACGTGGAGGTGCCCCATGGGCGGATGGACGGCCGGCGACATCCCCGATCTGCGCGGGCGGCGGGCGATCGTCACCGGGGCCAACAGCGGCATCGGCTACCACACCGCGCTCCAGCTCGCCCGGCACGGTGCGTCCGTCGTGCTGGCCTGCCGCAGCGCCGAACGCGGCGGGGCCGCCATGGAGCGGATGAGGGCCGCCGCGCCGCAGGCCGACCTCGCCCTGGACTCCCTGGACCTCGCCGACCTGGCGTCCGTGCGGGAGTTCGCGGCCCGGCACGGCGAGGCGCCCCTCGACATCCTGGTCAACAACGCCGGGGTCATGGCGATCCCGCGCCGCTCCACCGCCGACGGCTTCGAGATGCAGTTCGGCACCAACCATCTCGGCCACTTCGCGCTCACCGGCCTCCTGCTGCCCGCGCTGCGCGCCGCCCCGTCCGCCCGGGTCGTCACCGTCACCTCGGGCTTCGCCTGGACGGGACGTATCGCCTTCGACGACCTGCAAGGCGAGCGCCGGTACCGCAAGTGGACCGCCTACGGCCAGGCCAAGCTGGCCAACCTGGTCTTCGCCAAGGAACTGGACCGGCGCGTCTCCGAGGTGACCAGCGTCGCCGCCCACCCCGGCTACGCCGCGACGAACCTGCAGCAGACGGGGCCGCGCATGCAGGGCAACACGCTCATGGAGAAGGCCACGGGGTTGGGCAACGCGGTGATGGCGCAGTCCGCCGCCGCGGGTGCGCTGCCGTCCCTCTACGCCGCGACGGCGCCGGACGTGCGGGGCGGCGCCTGCTACGGCCCCCGCCTGTTGCAGTACCGCGGGTCCCCGGCGAAGGTCGTCACGCCCCGGCACGCGGACCGTCCCGGCCTGGGCGAGCGCCTTTGGGAGGTGTCCGAGGCCCTCACGGGCGTCACGTACGCCGGCGCGGCCGCCTAGCGCAGCCCGCGGACCGCCTGGGCGAGCGTGGCGGCCACGACGGTCTCGGCGCCGGACGGGTCGCGCTGCGCGATCACGGCGGCGGCGTCGACCAGTCCCTGGATCAGCCGGGCGCGCAGCGCGGGCTCGGGGACGCCGGCCTCCTCCAGCGCCGCGGCGAGCGGGCGCAGCAGCTGCGCGTGACCGGTGCGGATCCGGTCGAGCGCGGGCTGGGCGAGGGCGTGCTCGACGAGCGCGACGGCGGCGGCGTGGCGCCCGTCCGTCATGACCTCCAGCTGGGCCCTGATGTAGGCCTCGACCTTGCCGTCCAGGTCGGCCGGGCCGCTCAGCGCGTCCTCGACGACCGCCGCCCAGCGGGGCAGTTCCTCCTCGACGACGGCCGCGACCAGGTCGTCCTTCGACCGGAAGTACTCGTACAGGCTCGGCCGCGACAGGCCGACCCGCCGGGCCAGCGCGGCGAGCGACAGCGCGTCGATGCCCTCCTGCGCGACCAGGTCCCGCGCGGCGTCCAGCAGGGTCCGCAGCTGGCGCGCGCGGTGCTCGGCGACGGTGGCCTCACTGATCTTCGGCACGCGCCCATTCTAGGTTTGCCGACCCGCTGTCGGTATGTGCGCCGGCGACAGGCGCGTGGTCGGCAGGTCACGGCCCCCGGTCGATGTCCCAGTCCAGGGTGGCGGGCACGGACCCTTCGAGGGTGAGCAGCCAGCGCTTGACCTCGACGCCGGAGCCGCCGCTGTAGCCGCCGAGCCCGTTCGAGGCGACGACGCGGTGGCAGGGGACGATCAGAGGGATCGGATTGCCGCCCATGACCTGGCCGATGACCTGGGCGTGAACGCCGGTGCTGCTGCGCTCTCCGAGGTCGCCGTAGGTGAGGACCTGTCCGTAGGGGACGGTCTCGTACAGCGTCGACAGCACCTGCCGCTGGACGTCGGACGTGAGCCGCCAGTCGATGGGCAGCTCGAAGTGCTTCAGGTCGCCGGTGAAGTAGTCCCGCAGGGCCGCCAGGGCGGGGGCCAGGCGGGCGGGGGCGTCCACGACGGGCAGCCCCGCCGCCTTGGCGGTGCGGGCACGCGCGGCCGGGGTGTCGTGGAAGTGCAGCGAGACGACCCCCGTCTCGGTCTCGCCGACGAGCAGGCGGCCGAGCACGGTGTCGACCGTGCCGAACGCCAGGGTCTCGGTCATCGTTCAGCGCTCCTTCCGCGCTCAGCGTGCCACACCGGACCGACACTCCCGTCGGCGCCGGTGCTCGCGTCAACATCGGTACCTCTGTCAACACCGCCGGGCGTCCTCACGTTGCGAGCGTGCGGTGCAGGCGGGCGGCCTCCTTCACCAGGCGGCTGGAGCCGCCGCGGGCCGCCACGTCCGGGACGCCCGGGACGGCGCCCCTGGCGCCGACCGTCTCCGCCAGGCGGGTCGCCAGGGCGATCAGGTCGGGCACCCCGGTCACGGCGCGCTCGCCCGGGGCGGGGAGCGCGTGCGGGAGCGCCGCGGCGAGGATCGTCCAGACCCCGGCGTGCCCGCCGCCGTCGGCGGCCGCCGTGAGGGCCTTCACGGCGCGGGGGAGGGTGAGGCGCCTCAGGCCGGCGAGCCGTCCGAGCGCCGTTCCCGTCTCGGCCGCCGGCAGGTCGCCCCGGGCGCTGAGGACGAGGAGCGCCTCGACGGCGTCCGCGCGCTCGTTCTGGCTCCGGTGGGCGAGCGCGCAGGCGAGCAGCGTCCCGATCGCGGCACCGGTGGGCCCGCCGGCCTCGGCCAGGTCGAGCATGACGGCGCCCTGGTCCAGGTCGTCCTCGCCCGCGCCCGCCAGGTAGGGGACGAGATGCGCGGCGGTCACCTCGCGGTGGGACGGCAGGACCGACGGCCAGAATCCCCGGGACGCGACGCGGCCCGGTGTCCCGAAGTCCGTCCAGCCGTCCTCGGGGAAGGCGCACAGGTGGGCGATGTCGGAGTCGCCGGGGACGTCCACCGTGGACAGGACGCGGGTCGGCAGCCGTATCGTCCGGCCGCGGACGCTCGCGAGGGGCTTGTCGAGGATCGCGCACTCGACGGCCGGGTCGGCGAGCCCCCCGTCCTCCAGCCAGACCGAGAGGGCCTTGCCGCCCTTGGACTCCAGCCGTCTCGCGCGTGCCGCGGCCGCCCGGTCGATCTCGCGGGGCACGCGCAGCATCGCCTGCATGAGGTCGGCCCGCCCCGGCTCGGCGCCCGCCGCCTCGATCCGTTCGAGCCGGGCGACCAGGACGCCGGGGTCGACGTGCCCGCTGCCCTCGGTCGGGGTCGCGAGGAGGACGGGCGCCTTCCCGACCGCGGAAGCGATCTCGTGTCTGCGCAGGGTGAGGAAGCGCTCGATCTGCGGCTCGAACACCGTCCCGGACTTGCGGGACCTTCCCTTCAGGAGCGAGGCCAGCGCTTCCACGATGCCAGGGGACTTCGGCGGGCGCAGGAGGCTCTGCACCGGGAACGCGATCCAGCTCGCCCGGACGTAGGAGCGCATGTACGCATGGTTCTCGGTGTCGGTGATCCAGGACGCGAGGTCGTCGGCGGGTTTCCGGAGTGCCGCGCGCGTCGCCTCCGGGTCGCGGTGGGCGAACTCGACGAGCGCGGCCAGGAACCGCTCGGACGTGCGCCATTCCTCGGCGCCGCGCAGCAGGACCGCGAACTCCTCGGCCAGTTCGTCGAGGGAGCCGATCGGGGCGGGCGCCTCCCGCGGGGTGAAGGGCGGCGGGCCCGGGGGCGGCTCGGGAGCGGCGGCGGCCTCGACCGCGCCGAACGCCGCCGCGACGGGCTCGCGCAGGACGGCCGGCAGGTCGCGTGCGGCGGCACGGACCTCCTCGTGGACGGCCCCGCTCGCGTGGCCCGCATGCCGGGCCGCGACCGTGACGGCGCGTTCGCGCAGGTCGAGCGCGTCGGAGCCGAAGACGGCCGTGACGGCGCGCAGCGTGGCGTCGACCCGGTCGCGCTTGCGGGCCGTGCGGTCGAGCCAGGTCAGGGCGGCCTGGACGAGCTTCTTCTCGGGCCGGAACAGCACCGCGTCCGCGGCCTCGCCGAACAGTGCGGCGTCGAGCCCGTCCCGGTCGTCGACGCGGCGGACCTGGCGCAGGGCGAGGCCGGCGACGGTCGACGGCGCGGCCGGGAGGAGGCGGACGTAGTCGCGCACGCGGGCGGCCGTCTCGTCCTCGGTGGGCTTCAGCGCGTCGTGCAGAGCGATGAACCACCGGAGGTCGCGGGCGGTGCCGCCGCGCAGGAAGCGGCGGACGCAGCCGTCGAGCAGGAGTGCGCGGTCGAGCCGTCCGCTCGCGGCCAGGCCGGAGAGGGCGCCGGCCCAGGTGCGCCTGCGGGCGCCGTCCCACTGGAGCCTCGCCTCGTCCTCGGCGAGGGCGCCGCCCACCGCGTTCACCTCGAACAGCTTGGGGACGAGCACGTCCAGGAAGGGGTCGTCGGCGTCGGGGAGGTCGCGCTCGGTCACCCAACCGACCACGAATCCGTCCGAGTCAGGGACCGCCCCGGCCGACTCGGCCAGCGCCGCCGCGATGTGCCACAGCATCGCCTCGCGGTCGGAGACGCGGATCCGGGCGGCGACGCGCCGGGCGACCTCGGCGCGCCACTCGTCCGGGCGCCCGGACGTGACCTCGCACAGTGCCGCGCACATCCGGGAGTGGCCGTCCGGTGCCCACCACGGACGCAGGTCGCGGCGGCACAGCCACGCGGCCGCGGCCGCCGGACCGCCGAGCGTGCCGGCCCCGGCGACCAGCAGCGGCTGCGCCGTCTCATGGCTCAGTTCGCCGTGAGGCGACGCGGCCCGCATCGCCTTCAGGCGGTCGGGCAGGCCCTTCGCGACGGCGCGGCGGGCGTCGTCGTCGAGCTCGGCGACCACGCGCGCCGTCTGCTTCATGTCCCCGGCGTCGAGCGCCTTCTGGAGGTCGTCCGCGGGGACGGTCATCGGGCCGCCTCCACGCTCGCCTCGCGGCGGACGATCCGGGCGGCGAGGACGTGCTTGCACGGGCCGCGCTCGCCCCGGTGGTCGTACCACCACGGGCATGTGCAGGTGACCCGGTCGCCGTCGAAGCGGACCTGGCGCTCGCCTCCGTCGGTGAGGACGACCGCCGCGTCCTCGGCGGTGAACCGCACGGCGCCCTCCGCGACCAGCGCCCGCGCCGAACGCAGCCGCGGGTTGAGGTCGGCGACCCGCGCCGGGTCGTAGGGCAGCTCGCGGTGGAAGAACGCGGCCTCGGCGGTGTCGAAGCCGACGCGGCCGGACGTCCCCAGCTGGACCAGCGCCGCCTTCGTCCGCGCGAGCGCGAGCCCCGACCGCTCGGCCAGCAGGCCCGGCTCCACCCGCGGCTCGAAGGACAGCAGCGCGCCGAGCAGGTCGGCGTCCCCCGCCGCCTCGTCGGTCGAGACGGCGTCCAGCACGGCGCCCTCCCCGGAGAAGCCGCGCGAATGCTGCGGCGACAGCGTCAGGACGTACCGCATGCCCGGCAGCTCCAGTTCCCAGACGCTCGACGCCGGTCCGCTCCCGACGGCGACGGGCGGCCCGTAGACGCGCAGCGCCTTCGCGAACCGCAGGAGCGGCAGCATCGTCCGCAGCCGGTCGGCCCCCGCCAGGCAGACCGCCCCGGGAGACGGGCGCGCCGCGACCCGCAGCGTCCGGCCCGCGGGGACGACCCACAGCGGCTCGCGCCCCCCGCGCGGCAGGGACCGCAGGAACCGCACCGCCTCGGGCCCGCTCATCTCCCCGCGCGGGTCGAACCCGGCCGTGATGACCTGGACCTCGGCGAAGCCGCGGAGCCAGCGGTCGGGCAGCGGGACCTTCTTCTCCACGACCGCCCCGTCCATCGTGGTGACGGCCATCTCCCCGGCGCCGACCGCCAGGTGCAGCGGATCGGACCCGCCCACGCGGGCGAGCGCCTCGCGCAGCGGCCCGTTCACGTCCACGTTGGTCGTGCCGCGCTCGTGGACCTCGCCGTCCAGCGCCGCCTCCAGCACGTCCAGCCGCGCGTAGACGCCGCCGCAGGCGGAGAACGACTCCATCCGGATCCGGTCGCCGTTGCACGTGACGACCGGGTCCCGGAACGAGGTGGGGCGCGGCTGGAAGTACCGGGTCTGCGCGACGTCGGCCAGCGCGAGCAGGCCCGCCGCCGCGGCCGCGGCCTGCGTGAGCACGCCGCTGAAGAAGTGCGGATGCGCCCGCGGCCCGCTGCTCGTCGTCCCGCCGGACGTGGAGAGCCCCAGGAGCCCCTCGTCCAGCCCGGAAGGCCTCGTGTACCGGTACGACTGCGCGGCCCCTGCCGCCACCGTGCTGCTCGCCATGCCGGAAACGTAGAGCTTCGGGCTGACAAATCAGGCCGAATCTGGGATCAGGCGATCTGACCCGGGAAGAGCAGCGCCAGTTCGCGCGGGTGGGCGGCGATGAGGCGGAGTTCGTCGTCGGTCAGGGGCCGGCCGGTCTGGGCGTTGCAGAGCTGGACGAGCTGGAAGGCCAGGTCCTCGTCGGCGGGCTCGACGCCGAGGCCGTCCATCACGTGCCGGAAGCCGGCCTTCCCGCCGTACTCGCCGGTCAGCACGACCCGGCCGGGACGGGCGTGCCAGTCGCCGGGGAACGGGCCGAGGGTCGCCTCGTCGTACAGCTCGTAGTTGCCGTGGTCCTTCAGCGCGCCGTCCGCGTGGATGCCGGACTCGTGCGCGAACGCGTTCCGCCCGACGCCGACCTGGTTGTAGGGAAGCGGCCGGCCGAACGCGTAGCCCGCCCACAGCGCGAACCGCCGCGCCCATGCCAGATCGATCGGATCGCCGAACTCGGCGCGCCCCTCAAGGCCGAAGCCGTGGCGGAACGCCAGGATCGTCGAGAGCAGGTCGGCGTTGCCGGAACGCTCGCCGATGCCGTTCACGCACGTGTTGATCCAGGCGTCCTGGCCGGCGTCCAGGTCGCCGAGCGCGCCGCTGACGGAGTTGGCCACGGCCATGCC
Organism: Actinomadura sp. NPDC023710; assembly: GCF_040639875.1. Taxonomy (NCBI): domain Bacteria; kingdom Bacillati; phylum Actinomycetota; class Actinomycetes; order Streptosporangiales; family Thermomonosporaceae; genus Actinomadura; species Actinomadura sp. NPDC023710. Next base: position 16,477 of record NZ_JBFAGB010000030.1, on the reverse strand, counting down.
GAGGTCGTTGTGGCAGTGGGTCTCGACCGGCATCGCCACCGCGGAGGCCAGCTTGGCGAAGCGCTCCCTGATGCGCTCCGGCGTCTCGCCGCCGATCGTGTCGCAGTACCGGACCCGGTCGGCCCCGGCCTCCTTCGCGGCGAGCGCGAACTCGGTGAGGAACCCCTCGTCGGTGCGCGAGCCGTCCTCGGCGTTGACGCCGACCGTCCGCGCGCCGCCCGCCTTGGCCGCGCGGACGGCCGCGACCGTCTCCCGGATGATCGCGTCCCGGTCGAGGCGGCCCCGGAACTTGTTGGCGATCATGTAGTCGGACGTGGAGATGGACAGGTTGTAGTGCGCGAGCCCGGTCCCGGCGGCCCGCACCCCGGCGGCCTTCTCCACGTCCGCCGCGACGCCCCGGCACCACCCCGACAGGCGCAGGTCGCCGAACGCGCCCGCCTCCGCCAGCGCGATCTGCGCCCGGACGTAGGGGGCCTCGTGGAACAGGAACGGGAAGCCGATCTCCGACTGCGCCACGCCCAGCCGCCCCAGGTAGAAGTTGACCATCGTCTTGCCGAACTTGGACAGGCCCGTCCGGGCCGTCTGGACGCCGTCGCGGTTGGTGACGTCCAGGAAGTGAATCTGTGGCATGCCCTCAGATTGACACCGGCAACCTCGTGTATCAATATTGACGAAAATCAATATCAAAGGATGGGGATGGCGGAAGAAGAGCAGGTCGGCGGTTGGATCGACGCCAAGGCCGCGGCGGAACGGCTCGGTGTGAAGCCCGCCACGCTGTACGCGTACGTGAGCCGGGGCGTCCTGCGGCGCAGGCAGGCGCCGGACGGCCGCCGCAGCCTGTTCGACGCCGCGCAGGTGGAGGAGCTGGCCCGGCGCGGCAGGCCCCGCCGCCCGCCGGGACCGGGCGAGCTGGCGATCGAGTCGGCGATCACCGCGCTCGGCGCCGACCGCCACTTCTACCGGGGCCGCGACGCCCTGGAGATGGCCCGAACCCGGACGTTCGAGGAGGTCGCCGCCTGGCTGTGGCACGGCCGCGACGAGCCCGGTGCGGCGGCCGGGGAGCCCTGGCGGGCCAGGGCGGACGGCGTCGCCGCGGCCGTCGCGGCCCAGTCCGGCCTGCCGCCGGGCCTCCTCCCGCTCGACCGCCTCCACCTGATCGTCGCCGCGCTCGCCGCGACCGACCCGTTGCGCCACCACCTCGATCCCGAGGGCGTCACCGCGACCGGGCGGGCCCTGATCGCCGGTCTCGTCGAGGCCCTGCCCGCCGCGGACCCGTCCGCCGCGGACCCGTCCGCCGGCGCCGGGCCGATCGCCGAGCGGCTCTGGAACCGGCTGTGCCCGCACCCGCCCGGCGACGCGGGGACGCTGCGCGCGTTCGAGGCCGCCATGATCCTGCTCGCCGACCACGAACTGGCCGCCTCCACGGTCGCCGCGCGGGTCGCCGCGTCCGTGCGCGCCGATCCCCACGCGGTCGTCGCGTCCGGGCTCGGGGTTCTGAGCGGCCCGCTGCACGGCGGCGCGTCCTACGGCGCGGAACGCCTGATCGCCGAGGTCGCCGACCCGGCGTCGGCGGCCCGCGTGATCGGGGAGCGGTTGCGCGGCGGCGAGCGCGTCCCGGGGTTCGGGCACTCGGTCTACCGGTCCGGCGACGGGCGCGCCGCGCTGCTCATGGACCTCGTCCGGGCCGCGGCGCCCGGCCACGACCGGCTCGCCGCCGCCGAGGCCGTCCTCGCCGAGGCCGCCCGGCTCCGCCTGCCCGCGCCCAACGTCGACTTCTCCCTGGCGGCGCTCGGCGCCGTCGCCGGGCTCGTGCCGGGGGCCGGCGAGGCCGTCTTCGCGGTCGCCCGCACCGCCGGATGGCTCGCGCACGCGCTGGAGGAGTACGGCCGGCGCGGCCCGCTGCGCCCCCGCGCGGTCTACGTGGGGCCGGAGCCCGCCTGACCGCCGGCGCGCCGGGCCGGGGTCGCGGTCGGGGGCCGTGGGGCCGGGGGTAGGCTCAGTGACGTGCGACGGTTCCTCACCCCAGGCTGGCTCGGGCTGCACGCGCTCGCGATCGTCCTGTGCGGCGCGTTCCTCGGCTTCGGCTGGTGGCAGTTCGACCGGGCCCAGGGCGGCAACGACCGCAGCTGGGCCTACACGTTCGAGTGGCCGATCTTCGCGATCTTCGTGATCGTGATGTGGGTCAAGATGATCCGGGACGAGCGGGCCGGGGTGCGGCCCGCCCCGAGGATCATCGAGGAGCCCGCGGAGGCCGAGGTCAAGCGGGAGATCATCCGGCAGCAGGAGGAAGAGGACCCCGCCCTCGCGGCCTACAACCGCTACCTCGCGCGGCTCAACTCCGAGAGCCGCGGGCGCGCCTGACCGCGTCCCGCACACCCCGCCCATGGGGGCCCGCCCCGCCCGAGGGGCCACCGAACGAAAGGTGCGTTTGCTGTGGAAGGCGCGGTGACCAGGTACCGGATCCTGGCGCTGGTGGTCGGCACGCTGCTGGTGCTGCTGGTCATCGGCATGATCCTCAAGTACGGACCCACCGACATGCCGGCCCTCGCGGGCGTCGTGGCGCCCGTCCACGGCTTCCTCTACATGGTCTACCTCGTGGTCGCCTACGACCTGTGGCGGCGCACCGGCTGGCCGCTGAGCCGGATGGTGATGATCGTGCTCGGCGGGGTGGTGCCGCTGATGACCTTCTTCGTCGAGCGCAGGGTGGTCCGCGACGCGCGGGAACTGCGGCCCGCGAAGGCCGAGGCGAGCGTCTGACGGTCCCAGGGGACTGGTGCGCAGTGCCCTTCTCGCCTAATGTTTGACTGAGTCAAACATTAGGAGGGCGGGCATGGAGGCGACCCGGGAGGACGTCGGCACGGTCCGCGCGTTCAACCGCTTCTACACCGGCGTCATCGGGGTGCTCGGCGAAGGGCTCGTCCGGTCGCCGTACTCGCTCACCGAGGCGAGGGTGATCTTCGAGCTGGCGCAGCGGGAGGACAGCGAGGTGCTGGCCCTGCGCCGCGTCCTCGGCCTGGACGCCGGCTACCTCAGCCGGATGCTGGCCCGGTTCGAGACCGACGGCCTCGTCGCGCGGGAGCGTGCTCCGGACGACGCCCGGCGCCAGATCGTCCGGCTCACCCAGCGGGGCCGCGAGGTGTTCGCCATGCTGGACGAGCGGTCCGTAGCCGAGATCCGCGAGCTGCTGGAGGGCCTGGACCCCGCCGACCGCCGCCGCCTGCTGGCGGCGATGCGCACCGTCCAGGACGTCCTCGGGGAGCGGCCCCGCCGGGACGACTTCGCCCTGCGCCCGCTGCGCCCCGGCGACCTCGGCTGGGTGGTGGAGCGCAACGGCGCCCTCTACGACGTGGAATGCGGCTGGGACCGCACCTACGAGGCGCTGGTCGCCTCCGTCGTCGCCGACTACGTGCGCGGGCACGACCCGGAGCGGGAGAACGCCTGGATCGCCGAGTCGGACGGGGAGCGGCTGGGCGCGGTGTTCTGCGTCCGGCGGGAGGACGACGTCGCGCAGCTCCGGCTGCTGCACGTCGAGCCGCAGGCTCGCGGCACGGGTGTCGGGGCGGCGCTGGTCGCCGAGTGCGTCGGCTTCGCCGCCAAGGCGGGCTACGCCGAGATCATGCTGTGGACGACGGCGCTGCAACAGCCCGCGCACCGCCTCTACGAGCGGGCCGGGTTCGTCCTGGAGGAGCAGGAGGAGCCGATGGAGCGCTTCGGAGACGTCGTGCACGGGCAGGTCTGGACCCGGAAGCTGTGAACGAGGCCCGTGGAGGGTGTCGCTCCTCCACGGGCCCTGCTCCGCAGCGATCCCTGACTGCGTAGGCGGCCGGGACGGGGGTCGGACGGAGTACCGGCCGCCTGAGCTCACCGGCTGTGCGCCGGTTCGAGTCGGGTCTGGCTCCCACCTCCTTCCCGAGCCGCGCCGGGCGCGGGCGCTCGCCCGGCGTTCGGGAGAGGGCGCCTGCGCGGCGCCCGGATGCCTGCGGCCGGACCGGCGGCGCGGCGGTGTGCCGCGGCCGGCCCGGCCTGTGGGGGCGCCGGTGCCGCGGGGGCGAGCGGCACGGGGCCCAGGGGAGGACGTCGGCGCGGGGCCGGTCCGGTACGGCCGAGGACCCGAGGTGTGTCGCCGTGCCCGCCCTCCGCGGCTCCCGCTGGGGGGCGGGGCCGGCCGCGGTGCGGTACGCCGCGAACGTTCTCGGCCGTACGGACCGGACCGCGCGGGGAAGGGGGCGCGGAGACGGGCCGGTTCGCACTCTCGCTGTGGTGCATTGCCGCCTCCCGCCGTTCGACCTGGGGCTTTGCCGCCCGAGTACCTGCCGTTCACCCTGCGTCACGATCTCGTTGCGTTAAGTACCCTCGCGTCATGCGCACGTAAACCGGCCCCCCGGCAAAGAATCAAGATCGCGAAGCCGCCTTTGCCTCCGCGTTGCCCAGGTGGTCCGCGTGGTCCGGACGGCGCAGCAGGTGCCGGGCGAGCGCGACGCAGGCCAGCAGGGCGACGAGCGCGCAGACCGCCGTCCAGCCGAACCGCGTGCAGGCGCTCGCGCCGAGCCACGATCCGGTGCTGCCGCCGAGGAACGCGCAGGTCATGTAGGCGGTGTTGATCCGGCTCCGGGCGTCCGGGCGCAGCGCGAAGATCCGCGCCTGGTTCGCGATCATGCCGGACTGCATCGCGATCTCCAGCAGCAGCGTCCCGGCGCCGAGCGCCGCGAGCCCCGGCGCGCCGCCGAGGGCGCCCAGCGCCAGCACTCCCGCCGCCGCGATCGTCCCGGTGATCGCGACGAGGCTGACCGGGTCCGGGCCGCGCCGGTCGACCTGGCGTCCCGCGGCGGGCGTCGCAGCCATGGTGCCAGCGCTGACCAGCGCGAGGACCGCGACCGCCTGGGCGCCGAACCCGTACTCGGGCCCCGTCAGGTACAGCGCGAGGCCCGTCCAGACGGCCTGGAACCCGCCGAAGACCGTCGCCTGGTAGAGGCATGACCGCCGCAGTTCCGGTTCCTCGCGCAACAGCCGCAAGGGCGCGGCCAGCAGCGCCGGATAGGACTGCCGCGACGGCGGGACGGTCGCCGGCAGCGCGAACGCCAGCGTCACCGCGATCGCCAGGGTGGCGGCCGCGGCGATCAGGTACGGGGCCCGCCAGCCGAGCCACTCCCCGGCGAGCCCGCCGAACGTGCGGGCCAGCAGGATGCCGCCGATCGACCCGGCCAGCAGCGTCCCCATGACCGCCCCGCGCCGCTCGGCGGCCACCAGGTCGGCCGCCATCGGCGCGATGACCTGCGCGACCACGGTCGTGACACCGGCCACGGCGCTCGCGGCGACCAGTGCCCCGAGGCCGGGCGCGCCCGCCGCGCCGAGCATCGCCGCACCGGTGACGGCGAGCATCGCCACGACCAGCGGCCGGTGCGGGAACCGGTCCCCGAGCGGTACCAGCAGGAAGTTCCCGGCCGCGTACCCGAACTGCGCCGCGGTCACCACCAGCGCCGCCGAGTTCGGCGCCACGTCCAGCCCGGACGCGACGAGCGGGCTGACCGCCTGCGGGAAGTAGATGTTCCCCACGGCGACGCCGCAGGTCAGAGCCAGAAGGAAGATCATTCGGCGGTCGATCGAGGCGTCCGCCGGAGGCAGGGAGGAAGACACGGATGCTCCACGTCGGGTCGACACCGGCGCGGAATCCGCGCAGGCCGGGACGGCGGGGCTGACCCCCGCGGGAACCGCCTCGGCGTCGTGGAGCGGTGCCGGCCTAGGCCGCCGCGCGCCCCGCCGCCGAGGCGCCTGTCGTGGACCTGCCGGAAACGGTGAACACGCGCGACCTCCCGTAGCGCACCCAAGATCTTCGCGCCGACCCTGACACGCCCCTCACCCCATCCGCAAACGGTTTTGCGCGGGCTCAGCGCACGGGGGACCCGGGCTCGTCCATGTTCCATGCGGCCGGCAGGGAGCCCCCGCAGACGGCGCAGGCGTAGTGGTCGTCCTTGACGATGTTGCGTTGGCGGCATCGGCGGCAACGCCGGAACACGATCGGGTGGGTGAACCCGGGAGGACGCTCAAGGCCGGCCCGGTCGAGAGCGGCCGCGACGGCCGTCCAGGAGGACGGTTCGGGGCAGTAGCCGGTCGACTGGTTGCTGATCTGGCCGACCGTCCAGGCGCCGCCCTCCGCGGTGAAGGTGATCTCACCCGCGCCCAGCACCGGTTCGCGGCCCGCGCAGGCGACGTGCTCGCTGCGCTGCGGGGCCAGGCGCAGCGTCCCGCCCAGGTCGATGACGTAGGTGAACGGTTCCCCCGCGTCCTGCGCGGTCTGCCCCGTCAACCAGGCGGCGAGGTCGCCCTGTGACACGATCGCCTGCCCACGTCGCCCCGGCGGCGCCTGCTCAAGGATGTCGGCAGGGCCGACATAACGGTATTCGCGCGGGTTCACGGGACCGAGCGTGTCACGTCCGGGCTGAGCCGCGTCCGCCGATCTTGTGCGGACCCGTCCCATGCTTCCGGTGGGTGCGATACCGCCCGAGCGCCCCACCATCCGGCCGCGGCCTCGGCGGCAGCGGAGCCAAGGCCACGGCCTTCCCCGGGGCCGGATGGACTCCGGGTGTGATCGCTGAGAGCGAACGTTGCTGCGGAAACAAAATGCTGCTCCGTTTTCTTGAGTGTGTACGACTCAATCTTGCGGTTGGGTGTCCTACGGAGTTGGAGCTGAGCATGAGCGAGACCCTGACGCTGCCGGTGCTGCCCCTGGAAGACGGGGTCGTTCTGCCCGGCATGGTGGTGCCCCTGGACCTGTCGGAGAGCGGGGAGGTCCGGGCCGCCGTCGAGGCCGCGCGGGCGGTGGCGCAGACCCAGGGGCCGGGCATCCGATCGGCGACCAAGCCGCGGGTGCTGCTGGTGCCCCGGCTGAACGGGCAGTACGCCGGCATCGGCACGCTCGGCGTGATCGAGCAGGAGGGGCGGCTGCCCGGCGGTGAGCCGGGCGCGGTCGTCCGCGGCGTGCAGCGGGTGCGGATCGGCACCGGGACGACCGGGCCGGGCGCGGCGCTGTGGGTCGAGGGCACGGCGGTGGAGGCGCCGCCGGCGACGGGGCGCGTGCAGGAGCTGGCGAAGGAGTACAAGGGGCTGGTCAGCGCGATCCTGCAGAAGCGGGGCGCCTGGCAGGTCGTGGACGTCGTGCAGCAGATCGACGATCCCTCCACCCTGGCCGACAACGCCGGGTACGCGCCGTACCTCACCGACGAGCAGAAGATCGAGGTCCTGGAGACCGTCGACGTCGTGGAGCGGCTCACCCTGGTGATCGGGTGGACGCGCGACCACCTCGCCGAACTGGACGTGGCGGAGACCATCCGCAAGGACGTCCAGGAGGGCATGGAGAAGACGCAGCGGGAGTTCCTGCTGCGCCAGCAGCAGGAGGCCATCCGCAAGGAGCTGGCCGAGCTGAACGGCGATCCGGCCGACGAGGAGGGCGACTACCGGGATCGGATCGAGGCCGCGAACCTTCCCGAGAAGGTGCGCGAGGCGGCGCTGAAGGAGGTCGACAAGCTGGAGCGGTCGTCCGACGCCTCGCCCGAGGGCGGCTGGATCCGCACCTGGCTGGACACCGTCCTCGACATCCCCTGGAACGAGCGGACCGAGGACGCCTACGACATCGCGGGCGCGCGGGAGATCCTGGACGCCGACCACGCCGGTCTCGACGACGTCAAGGAGCGCATCGTCGAGTACCTGGCCGTGCGCAAGCGGCGCGAGGAGCGCGGCCTCGGCGTCGTGGGCGGACGCAGGAGCGGCGCGGTGCTGGCGCTGACCGGTCCTCCCGGCGTCGGCAAGACGTCGCTGGGCGAGTCGGTCGCGCGGGCCATGGGACGCGAGTTCGTGCGGGTCGCCCTGGGCGGCGTGCGGGACGAGGCCGAGATCCGGGGGCACCGCCGCACGTACGTGGGCGCCCTCCCGGGGCGCATCGTCCGCGCCATCCGCGAGGCGGGGACGATGAACCCCGTCGTCCTGCTGGACGAGGTCGACAAGGTCGGCGCCGACTACCGGGGCGACCCGACCGCGGCGCTGCTGGAGGTCCTCGACCCCGAGCAGAACCACACCTTCCGGGACCACTACCTGGAGGTGGAGCTCGACCTGAGCGACGTGCTGTTCCTGGCCACCGCGAACGTGGTGGAGGCGATCCCCGGGCCGCTGCTCGACCGGATGGAGCTGGTGGAGCTGGACGGCTACACCGAGGACGAGAAGGTCACGATCGCCCGCGACCACCTGCTGCCGCGCCAGCTCGACAAGGCGGGCCTGGAGACGTCCGAGGCGGTCTTCGGCGACGACGCGCTGCGGCTGCTGGCGGCCGAGTACACCCGGGAGGCCGGCGTGCGGTCCCTGGACCGCTCGATCGCGCGGGTGCTGCGCAAGGTCGCGGCCAACGTCGCGCTCGGGAAGGCGGCGCTGCCCGTCCGGATCGGCGCGGAGGACCTGAAGGACTACCTCGGGCGGCCGCGGTTCACCCCGGAGGTCGAGCTGAGCAGGAACGAGCGCCGCACCGGCGTGCCGGGCGTGGCGACGGGCCTCGCCGTCACCGGCGCGGGCGGCGACGTCCTCTACATCGAGGCGTCGCTGGCCGACCGGGAGACCGGCGACACCGGCGTGACGCTCACCGGCCAGCTCGGCGACGTCATGAAGGAGTCGGCCCGGATCGCGCTCAGCTACCTGCGCTCGCGCGGCGCGGAGCTGGAGCTGCCGGTCGGCGACCTGAAGGACCGCGGCGTGCACGTCCACGTGCCCGCCGGCGCGATCCCGAAGGACGGCCCGAGCGCGGGCATCACGATGACGACGGCGCTGGCGTCGCTGCTGTCGGGCCGCCCGGTGCGCTCGGACGTGGCGATGACCGGCGAGGTGTCGCTGACCGGGCGGGTGCTGCCGATCGGCGGGCTGAAGCAGAAGCTGCTGGCCGCGTCGAGGCTCGGCATCACCACCGCGATCGTGCCGAAGCGCAACGAGCCGGACCTGGAGGACGTCCCGGCCGAGGTGCTCGAGACGATGACGGTGTTCGCCGTCAGCGACGTCCGCGAGGTGCTGGACCTGGCCCTGGAGCCCGCCACCACCCCGGTCGCCGTCTGATCGCGACGCACGGAACGCCCGTGCCGGGTTCGTCCCGGTACGGGCGTTCTGACTTCAATGGACTATCCGGACGCCCGAAACCCGGGGCCGCGCATGAACCGGGGCGGACGGGGCAGACCGCGCCGCGTGTTGGTCGAAATGTGGCAGCCCGCGGCCGCGGGCGAGAGGGTCCCTTGGTATGTCGTCGCCCTGCGCGTGATGGTCGTGATCATCGCGTTGGGTTTTCTCGGCGTCTTCTTCTACTTCGCGTTCAAGCTCACGCTGACGCCCGTCCATGACAACGGGCAGGCGGGCGGGAACACCGATCCGGGCCGGTCGCTCCGGTTCTACATGGACCAGCCGACCAAGGACGCGCTCCTCCAGATAGGCGGCAACGTGGTGCTCCTGGCGCCGCTCGGAGTGCTGCTGCCCCTGGTCTGGACGACCCTCCGAGGCCCCGTGCGGCTGGCCATCGTGAGCGGCATGCTCTCGGGGGCCATCGAGACGGTCCAGGGCGCGTTCGTGATGGGACGGGCCTTCGACGTGGACGACGTCATCCTCAACGTCATCGGTGTCGTGCTCGCCTACCTGCTCATCGGCCGGAGGCTTTCCAGGACACTTCGCGGCCGTTAGCCGGTCCGCCCCACCGCCGCCGTTACCTCGACCGCGCCGACGTGCGCACCTGCACGAGGCCGGGAAGCCGGCGCTCCACCGCCACTGGCACGGCCGCCACCAACGCGGCGGCGGTCGTCGGCCGGGCGGGTGATCGCCGTGAGCGTTCGTTGCCGACCACGTACCGCCGGATCACCGAGCCCGCTCGACCGCGTCAGGATCCGGTCCCCACCAGCGCAGGCGTGCCCCGTGGGCCTGCCTGTGGTGCACGTCATACGCCGGCGGCTGTCACAGGGCGCCCGGCACCGGTGCCTTGTGTTCGTCAGGATGCCGTGCGGACGTTCCGAGCGGTACCAACACCGTGAATGGGGGACCGATGACGAACGGGGAAAAGACCTCGGTGCTGATCACTGGAGGCAACAAGGGACTGGGGCTGGAGGCGGCCCGGCGGCTCGGGGAGCGGGGCTGGACGATCTTCCTTGGCTCGCGTGACGAGGGCCGGGGGCGGGCGGCCGCCGACAAGCTGACCGCCGGCGGCGCGAACGTGGTCCTGGTGCCGTTGGACGTGACTTCGAACGAGTCGGTGCTCGACGCGGCGGAGCTCGTCCGCGAGCACACCGACCGCCTCGACGTGCTGATCAACAACGCCGGCGCGCCGGGAGGCGCGGTGCCGCCCGCGGACGCGACGGTCGATGACGTCCATCCCGTCTACGACGCCAACGTGTACGGGCCGATCAGGGTCACGCACGCCTTTCTGCCCCTGCTGCGGGCGGCGGACAATCCGCGGGTGGTCATGGTGTCCAGCGCCGGCGGGTCCTTCGCCGTCGTGACCGACCCGGCCCAGCCGATCTCGCGGATGCACGAGCTCGCCTACAGCTCCTCGAAGGCGGCGCTGAACATGATCACCGTCCGGTACGCCCAGGCCCTCCCGGACATCAAGTTCAACGTCGCCACCCCCGGCGAGGTCGCCAACCACAAGTTCGCCGCGACCGACATGAATCGGCACACCGGGCAGCTGACGGTCACCGAGGGCACCGACTCGATCGTCGAGCTCGCGACACTCGATGCCGACGGGCCGACCGGGACCTTCACCGATCGTCTCGGCCCCGTCGGGTGGTGACCCGCCGGAGGCGGCCGCCGCGATGCCCGGCGGCCGCCACCGGCAGGTAGGCCTGGTCGGCGCGACCCGCCGCCCGAGGTCAGCGGGGGGCCAGGCGGAAGACCCTGAGCTGTCGTTCGGCGCGTTCCACGTAACGGTCGTAGACGGGCCAGACGGCGGTGAGGCGAGGCCAGATCTCCTTGCGCTCGACGTCGTCCAGGAGGCGGGCGGTGACAGGGACGGTGCGGCCCTGGAAGCTGACCTGCGCGTCGGGGTTCTTCAGCAGGTTGCCCGTCCAGGCGGGGTGCTTCTCCCGGCCGAAATTGGAGCCGACGACGTACCACCCGCCCTCCCGGTCGGGCAGGCAGGCGAGCGGCGTCTGCCGGGCGAGGCCGCTGACGGCGCCGGTCGTCGTCAGGACGAGGCTCGGCACGAGGAGCTGGCCGAGCAGGAGCCGTCCGCCGGTGAGGCGGTGCAGCGTCCGGTCCACGGGGGGCACGACCCTGGGGCCCACCCTGGAGAACCACTCGGCGCCCGAGACCCGGTGGAAGACCGGTCCGAAGGTGCGCTGGACGAGGGTGGGCATCGGGGCCTCCTTGGCGGCGAGCCGTCCGGCCCGGCGCGGATTCAGATGGCCGCTCTCGGCCAGCCAGCGCAGGCCGTCGGCGACGGTCTCCTCGACGGGACGCAGCGTGAGGCCGAGCGCGTCGAGGATGGGGCGGTCGTCGGTCGGCACCAGCGTGACCATGAACTCGGCGGCGTCACGGGTGAGCGGGTAGTCGAAGCGGCGGACGCGCTTGGCCGCGTCGAGGGCGGAGCCGAGCGCGAGCATGACGCGGCTGGGCACGCGGATGCGGCGGCACCGGACGCCGGTGAGGCGATCGCACAGGTCGGCGTACTGCGGCCAGGTCAGGTAGTGGCCGCCGAGCACCCAGCGGCTCGCGCCCTGCCGTGCCTCAACGGAACGTGCCAACGCCTCGCCGAGGTCGCGGACGTCGATGACCGAGACGCCGCCGCCCGGAAGCGGCCACACCTTGCCGAGCGCGGCGGCGAGGCCCTCCATCAGCGCGTCCAGCGTCGGCTGGTTCGGGCCGCACACGCCGCCGGGATAGACGATGGTGACCGGCGCGCCGTCCGCCTGGAGGCCGCGCACGTAGCGTTCGGCCGCCAGTTTGGACCTGCCGTAGTCGGTCCGGGGGCTCGCCAGGGCGTCTCCCGCGGTGATGACCGGGCCGGACGGCGGGACGAACACCCCGATCGTCGACACGTGGACCACCGGGGCCAGGCCCTGCGCGACGGCGCCGCCGACCACGTTGCGGGTGCCCCGGACGTTCACCTCCACCAGGTCGCCGGCGCCCCCGGTCACCCCGATCGCCGCGGCGGTGTGGATCGCGGCGTCGCAGCCGCGGAGAGCCTCGGCGACCGAGTCCTCGTCCAGCATGTCGCCGGGGACGAGTTCGACGTCCCCGGGGTCGACGCCGACCGCGCGCAGGACCTTCGCCGCCCTGTCAGGGTCGCGGACCAGCGCGCGCGGCCGGTGCCCGGCGGCGAGCAGGGCGCGGACGGCGTGGGACCCGACGAAGCCGGAGGCGCCGGTGACGAAGATCCGCATAAGGCAAAACTAGCGCTTGGTAAGGCTCCGGCGACAGCCGCGGCCCCGAGTAACGGCCGGGATTTCGGACACCTCCATTACCGGAGAGGCGGACAGTCGGGGCGTTGACGCTACTGGAACGCTCCATCAGACTCGTGTCTCCACCTGACCGCCGACCGGGAGGAGATCGATGAGGATCGGACTGGCCGGCGCGGGGCGCATAGGTGCGCGCCACGCCGCCGCGTTGCGAGAGTTGCCCGAGGTGAAGGCGGTGGTCATCGCGGACGCGGATCCGGGGCGCGCCCGAGATCTGGCCGCGCGCCTGAGCGGGGGACCGCCCGAGGTCACCGCCCTGGACACCGTCGAGGGACTCTTCTCCGCCGGACTGGACGGCCTGGTCGTCGCGGCGGCCACGGACGCGCACGCGACCCTGGTGGAGCGGGCCGTGACCGCGCGAACTCCCGTCTTCTGCGAGAAACCACTCGCGTCCGATCTTGATGGAACGTTCCAAATTGTCCGGTCGGCGGCGGGCGCCGGCGTCCCGGTGCAGGTCGGGTTCCAGCGCCGGTTCGACGCCGGGAACGCGGCGGCGCGCGAGGCCCTCGCGTCCGGGCGGCTCGGCTGGCTGCACACCGTCCGCTCGTGCAGCTTCGACCCGGCGCCGCCGCCGGCCGAGTACGTCCCCACGTCCGGCGGGCTGTTCCGCGACTGCCTCATCCACGACCTGGACCTGATCCGGTTCGTCACCGGCCGCGAGGTCGTGCGGGTGATGGCCGCGGGCGCCAACCGCGGCGACGACTTCTTCCGCGAGGCCGGCGACGTCGACACCGGGTCCGCGCTGCTCATCCTGGACGACGGGACGCTCGGCCAGGTCTCGGCCACCCGCTACAACGCGGCCGGGTACGACGCGCGCCTGGAACTGTTCGGGTCCAAGGACAGCGTCATCGCCGGCCTGGACGACCGGACGCCCGCGACCGCGCTGCCGGACGGGGACCAGCCGAGGACGCCCTACGGCGGCTTCATGGAGCGCTTCTCCGACGCCTACGACGCAGAACTGCGGGCCTTCGCGGACGTCGTGGCGGGCCGCCGCGCCAACCCGTGCCCGCCGGAGGAGGCGCTGGAGGCGTTCTACCTCGCCGAGGCGTGCGAACTGTCCATGCGGGAGGGGCGGATCGTCGGCGTCGAGGAGGTCCGGCGGTGAGGGTCGCCGGCGCGCCGATCTCCTGGGGCGTGTGCGAGGTACCCGGCTGGGGTCACCAGATGGAGCCGGGCCGGGTGCTCGCCGAGATGCGCGACCTCGGCCTCGCCGCGACGGAACTCGGGCCGGACGGCTTCCTCCCCGCGGCCACGCAGGAGCGGGACGCATTGCTGACCGCTTTCGGGCTGGGTCTCGTAGGGGCGTTCGTACCCGTCGTTCTGCACGACCCCGCGTTCGACCCGCTGCCCGTGGTCGAGCAGGCGCTGGACGACATCGACGGTGTCCTCGTCCTGGCCGCCGCAACCGGGCTCGACGGATACGACGAGCGTCCCGTCCTCGACACCAAGGCGTGGGCGGTGCTGCTTGAGAACCTCGACGCGATCGCCGCCCGCTCTGCCGAACGCGGCCGGCTCGCCACCCTGCACCCTCACGTCGGGACGGTCGTGGAGCGGCGCGCCGAGGTCGAACGTGTGCTGGGCGGATGCAGCATCCCGCTCTGCCTCGACACAGGGCACCTACTGGTCGGCGGAACCGACCCGGTGTGGCTGGCGCGTTTCGCGGCGCCGCGCATAGCGCACGTCCATCTGAAGGACGTGGACGTGGGCCTTGCCCAGCAGGTGCTCAAGGGAGACATCACGTACACGAACGCGGTGCGGGACGGTCTGTACAGGCCGCTCGGGGACGGCGACATCGACATCCCCGACCTCATCCGGACCCTGGAGGCCGCCGGTTACGAGGGCTGGTGGGTGATGGAGCAGGACACCGTGCTGACCGGCGAGCCCGCGCAGGGCGCCGGACCGTACGGCGACGTCCGCAGGAGCCTCGACTACCTCGCCGGGGTGGCCCGATGACGTTCGACCTCATCACGATGGGGCGGGTCAGCGTCGACGTCTATCCGCACCAGGTGGGCACGCCGCTGGAGGACGTCGAGTCGTTCGGCAAGTACCTCGGCGGCAGCCCGACCAACGTCGCCGTGGCGGCGGCCAGGTACGGCCGCAGCGCCGCCGTCATCACGCGCACGGGGGAGGACCCCTTCGGCCGGTTCATCCACAAGGCCCTTCAGGGCTACAGCGTGGACGACCGCTTCGTCACCGCCGTTCCCGGCCTGCCGACGCCACTGGCGTTCTGCGAGATCTTCCCGCCCGACGACTTCCCGCTGTACTTCTACCGCTACCCCAAGGCGCCCGATCTGGAGATCCGCCCGGACGAGCTGGACCTCGACGCGATCCGCTCGGCGCGCATCGTCTGGGCCACGGTCACGGGCCTTTCGCAGGAGCCCAGCCGGGAGGCGACCCTGACCGCGCTGGGGGAGCACCCCGGACAGACCGTCATCGACCTCGACTACCGGCCGATGCTGTGGGACGACCCCTCGGAGGCCCCGCACTGGGCGGGTCTCGCCTTGGAACGGGCGACGGTCGCGGTCGGAAACCTCGAGGAGTGCGAGGTCGCCGTCGGGGAGCGGGAGCCGCACGCCGCCGCACGCGCGATCCTGGCCCGCGGCCCGGAACTCGCCATCGTGAAGATGGGCCCGGAAGGCGTCCTCGCGGCGACGGCCGGCGAGGTCGTGGAGGTGCCGCCGGTCAAGGTGGACGTCGTCAACGGGCTCGGCGCCGGGGACGCCTTCGGCGGCGCCGTCTGCCACGGGCTCCTGGCCGGATGGGAACTGCGGCGGCTCGTGGAGTTCGCGGGCGCCGCAGGGGCGATCGTCGCGTCCCGCATCGCCTGCTCCGACGCGATGCCCACGCAAGACGAGGTCGACGAACTCCTCGAGGAGCCGAGATGAAGTACCACCTGCCCGCCGGAACGGCCGCGGAGGCCCCGTACGGGCTCGTCGTGACACCCGAGTCGGCCGGTTGGGCGTATTCGGGGCTGCGGGTGCTGGAGCTGCCGGAAGGCGGGTCGCACGAGTTCGACACCGGTGAGTTCGAGACGATCGTGCTGCCGTTGGCGGGGTCGTGCGCCGTGCAGTGCGACGGTGAGCGGTTCGAGTTGGAGGGCCGCGACGACGTCTTCGCCCGGGTCAGCGATTTCGCTTACGTGCCGCGCGACGCCCGGGTGACGATCCGTGGCCGCGGGCGGTTCGCGCTGGCGGGTGCCAGGTGCGAGCGGCGGCTCGCGCCTCGCTACGGGCCCGCCGAGAAGGTCCCGGTGGAGTTGCGGGGTGCGGGGTCGGCGAGCCGGCAGGTCAACAATTTCGGGACGCCGGAGGGGTTCCCGTTCGCCGAGAAGCTGATCGCCTGCGAGGTCCTGACCCCGGCCGGGTGCTGGTCGTCGTTCCCGCCGCACAAGCACGACGAGCAGACGCCCGACGAGGCCGTCCTGGAGGAGATCTACTACTTCGAGGTCGCCCGGGACGGCATGGCCTACCAGCGCGTCTACGGGTCGCCGGGACGTCCGATCGACGTGCTGGCGGAGGTCCGCAGCGGCGACGCCGTGCTGATCCCGCACGGCTGGCACGGCCCGTCGATGGCGCCGCCCGGGCACGACCTGTACTACCTGAACGTGATGGCCGGGCCTTCGCCGGAGCGCGCGTGGCGCATCTGCGACGACCCCGCGCACGCCTGGATCCGCGACACCTGGGAGGGACGGCCGGTCGACTCTCGGCTGCCCCTGACCTCGCCGGAGGGACGCTCATGAGGTTGACGGTGAGTCAGGCGCTGGTGCGTTTCCTGTCGGTGCAGTACAGCGAGCGGGATGGTGTGGAGCGGCGGTTCTTCGCGGGGTGTTTCGGGATTTTCGGGCACGGCAATGTGGCCGGGATGGGGCAGGCGCTGCTGGAGCATGGTGGTGAGCTGCCGTATTTCATGGCGCGTAACGAGCAGGCGATGGTGCATGCGGCGGCGGGGTTCGCGCGGATGAGTGACCGGTTGTCGACGTTGGCGTGTACGACGTCGGTGGGGCCGGGTGCGAC
>NZ_JBFAGB010000029.1:104412-133949 GCF_040639875.1 Actinomadura sp. NPDC023710 | reverse complement strand
CGAACCCCGACCGGCCAAACCTCAGGAAACAATCCCAGCATCACCATCCCCCACAAAGAGGGACAGCATTGCCTCAAAGAAATCCCCACCACCCCCGAAGAGATGGCACGGGGCGACCCGGCCGTTGAAGACCGAGCCGATAAAGGCACTGGCTTTTAACACGCTGTTGAGTTCTCAAGAAACGGACACCCACCGCGCCGGACCCCGCTCCCGCGGTCCCCGGCTCCGGGGCAACCCTTCAATCATACCCGATCCGCCCTGGTTTAACCAAATTCGGGCGGTTCGGCCTCGTTAGTCCCTTTTGGGCGCGACGTAGCGCACCCGTTCGGGTCTGTAGAGGTTTTCCCCTCGGGGCCGGCCGCCTGTCGGCGTCCCGCTCCCCCGTGGGGCGTGTAGAACATTAGGTCCCACCGCCAGGACCGTCAAATCGGCGCTGGCGGGGCATGAATCCGCAGGTCATCTACTGTTTTCAGTCTCGTAACCATGCCCGGTCACGGGCCGCCGTAACCGCACTGTGACGTGTATCTACCGAAGTTTTCCCTCGATATGACGACCGCCCGTCCGGGAACGGATCCGGACGGGCGGTCGGGTGGTGCTTCAGGAGGCGGTCACCTCGACGCCGCCCACGTTGCGCTTGCCGCGCCGCAGGACGAGGAAGCGGCCGTGGAGCAGGTCGGCGGGCGCCGGTACCGCCTCCTCCGACTCGACCTTGGCGTTGTTGAGGTAGGCACCGCCCTGGGCGATGGCACGGCGAGCCTCAGACTTGCTCTTGCAGAGGCCGGACGCCGCCAGGAGGTCCACCACCGGCGGCAGCTCCCCCGCGGGTACTTCCGCGCGGGGGACCTCGGAGAGGGCGGCATGCAGCGTCCGTTCGTCCAGTTCCTCCAGGGATCCCTGACCGAACAGAGCGCGGGAGGCCGCGATGACCCGGGCGGTCTCGTCCGCGCCGTGCACGAGCGTGGTCATCTCCTCGGCGAGCGCCCGCTGCGGTGCTCGCGCGGCCGGACGGTCGGCGCCCTGCTTGGCCAGGTCCTCGATCTCCTCGCGGGAACGGAAGCTGAAGAACTTCAGGAACTTCTCCACGTCCCGATCGTCGGCGTTGATCCAGAACTGGTAGAACGCGTACGGCGACGTCAGTTCGGGGTCGAGCCAGTAGGTCTCGCCGCCCGCGGTCTTGCCGAACTTGGACCCGTCCGCCTTGGTCAGCAGGGGCGTGGTCAGCGCGTGCGCGCTTCCCCCCTCCACCCGGCGGATCAGGTCCACGCCCGCGGTGAGGTTGCCCCACTGGTCGCTGCCGCCGGTCTGCAGCAGGCACCCGTGGCGTCGGTACAGCTCAAGGAAGTCCATGGACTGGAGCAGGACGTAGCTGAACTCGGTGTAGCTCATCCCGGTGGATTCGAGCCGGGCCCTGACGGTCTCGCGGGCGAGCATCCGGTTGACCGGGAAGTGCTTGCCGATGTCGCGCAGGAACTCGATGGCCGACATGGGGCCGGTCCAGTCGAGGTTGCTGACCATCGTCGCGGCGGTCGGGCCTCCGTCGAAGTCGAGGAACGCCGACACCTGGCCGCGGACCCGTTCGACCCAGCCGGCGACGGTCTCCTCGGAGTTCAGCACGCGTTCGGCGCTCTTGCCGCTCGGGTCGCCGATCAGGCCCGTGGCACCGCCGACCAGGCCGATCGGCCGGTGCCCGGCCTTCTGGAAGCGGCGCAGCGTGAGGATCTGGATGAGGTTGCCGAGGTGCAGCGAGGGCGCCGTCGGGTCGAAGCCGCAATAGAGGGTGACCGGTCCCGCGGCGAGCAGGGCCCGCAGTTCGTCCAGGTCGGTGGACTGCGCGATCAGGCCGCGCCACGCGAGATCGTCCAGGATGTCGGTCACGGTCTCCCTCGTCTCCGGCTTTCTTTTCGTGTGCCCCACCAGGCTGTCCCAGAGGGCGACTGTCACGCCAACGATATTCAACGTCCGCCGCAGCGTGGCGCCCACCGGCCGACCACATGATCACGGCGGGTCATCCCTCGGTGGTGATCTTCCTGCGC
Source organism: Actinomadura sp. NPDC023710 (assembly GCF_040639875.1). Classification (NCBI taxonomy): domain Bacteria; kingdom Bacillati; phylum Actinomycetota; class Actinomycetes; order Streptosporangiales; family Thermomonosporaceae; genus Actinomadura; species Actinomadura sp. NPDC023710. The sequence goes on along the minus strand of NZ_JBFAGB010000029.1, from coordinate 131,916 downwards.
TGCCTCGGGACGTGCGGGCGGTAGGGGGAGACGGTCGGGTCTCCCTCGATCCAGAACCGCCACGGGATCTCCTTGGCGCCGTTGACGCCCGTCCGGGGACCGTTGCGGATCAACGCGGGGTCGGCGGGCTCACCCCTGAGGACCGTCATTGCACCCCCCGGCGTGCACACGTCCAGGCCGTTCTGCTCGCGGGCGACGCCGAGGGCCTGGCAGAGCCGGGCCGGACCGCGGGCCAGGTCGCGGACGGTCGAGCGGGGGCGGCGCGCCCTGGCGACGTCCTCCCCGGCGATGATCTCGCCGGCGCGGAGCAGCACCGCCATGGACGTCCCGTCCGGCCCGCACACGAGGTTCATGCAGAAGTGCATGCCGTAGGTGAAGTAGACGTAGACGTGCCCGGGCGGCCCGAACATGACCTCGTTGCGCGGGGTCGGTCCCCGGTAGGCGTGCGAGGCCGGGTCCAGCGGGCCCGCGTAGGCCTCCACCTCGGTGAGCCGGGCCGCCACCTCCCCCTCCGGGGTGCGGTGGCTGATCACGTGCCCGAGCAGCGCGGGCGCGACCTCCTCCACCGGGCCGTCGAAGAACTCCCGGGACAGCACCGCTCCGTCCATCGCCTCACCGTGGTCTAGGGGACAGCTTCGCCGCCCGACCAGCCTAGGGGGCGGTCCGCACCGCGGCGGCCGCCCCCGGCCCGCCGGGTCAGGAGTCCGAGCCGGCGGCCCACGCGGCGTGGCCGTTGACGAGCGTGCGCAGCGCGTCGATCTGCTCGCTGACGCGGTCGGGCGCGGTGCCCCCGTAGGCCTTGCGGGACGCGAGGGCGCCCTTGACGTTCAGCACCTCGCGCACGTCCGGCGTCAGGTGCGGCGACACCTTGCCGAGCTCCTCGTCGGTGAGGTCGTCGAAGTCCTTGTCGTTGACCTGGCACCAGACGACGAGGTGCCCGACGACCTCGTGGGCGTCGCGGAACGCCACACCGCGGCGGACGAGCAGCTCGGCGAGGTCGGTGGCGAGGGCGAAGCCGTCGGGGGCGAGGGCCTCGAGCCGCTCGGTGTTGACCCGCATGGTCGCGATGAGCCCGGACATGGCGGGCAGCACGAGCAGCAGCGTCTCGACGGCGTCGAACGCGCCCTCCTTGTCCTCCTGGAGGTCGCGGTTGTAGGTGAGCGGGAGGCCCTTGAGGGTGGTGAGCAGGCCGACGAGGTGGCCGATGAGGCGGCCGGCCTTGCCGCGCGCCAGCTCGGCGACGTCGGGGTTCTTCTTCTGCGGCATGATCGACGACCCGGTGGTGTAGGTGTCGTCCATCTCGATCCAGCGGAACTCCTGCGAGGCCCAGAGGCAGACCTCCTCGCCGAGGCGGGACAGGTGCACGCCGATCAGGGCGGCGGCGAAGAGGAACTCGGCGACGAAGTCGCGGTCGGCGACGGCGTCCATCGAGTTGGGCGCGGCGGCGTCGAAGCCGAGCTCGGCGGCGGTGGCCTGCGGGTCCAGCGGCAGGGACGAGCCGGCGAGGGCGCCGGAGCCGAGCGGGGAGACGGCGGCGCGCCGGTCCCAGTCGCGCAGCCGGTCGATGTCGCGGGTGAGCGGCTGGACGTGCGCGAGGAGCTGGTGGGAGAACAGCACGGGCTGGGCGTGCTGGAGGTGCGTCATGCCGGGCGCGGCGACGCCGAGGTTGTGCTCGGCCTGCGCGATCAGCGCGGTCTCCAGCTCGACCAGCCGCGACACGATCTGGCGGACGTGGTCGCGCAGGTACAGGCGCAGGTCGGTGGCGACCTGGTCGTTGCGGCTGCGGCCGGCGCGCAGCTTGCCGCCGAGGGCGCCGAGGCGCTCCAGCAGACCGCGCTCCAGGGCGGTGTGGACGTCCTCGTCGGCGACCGTGGGGCGGAACTCGCCGCTGCGGCACGCCTCCTCAAGGTCGTCCAGGGCACCGATCATGCGCTCCAGCTCGTCGTCGGTGAGCAGGCCCGCCCGATTGAGGACGCGGGCGTGCGCGCGCGATCCCATCAGGTCGTAGGGGGCGAGCCGCCAGTCGAACTGGACGCTCACCGAGAGCCTCGCGAGCGCGTCCGACGGGCCGCCTTCGAACCGGCCGCCCCACAGCCGCGTCGGTGCCTTGGTCACGGAGAATCCTCTACTTCCCACCACTGGTCGTTCGGTCAACTGCCATCTCACCACGCGGCCGCCTGCCGGGTACGGCACGGAAGCACCCGCATGGGACGCCGCGGTGCCGGCGTCCGCAACAGCGTACGGCGAATCCGCCGCGTCCCGCGGTCAGGACGGGCCGGAGTCGGGGCCGCCCGGCGGCCCCTGGGTTCGTCGCTCGCGCGTGCCGGTCAGCCGCAGCAGCGCCTGGGCGACGTCCTCCCCGCCGTGCGGGTCGCGGGCGATGACGAGGATCGAGTCGTCGCCGGCGACGGTGCCGAGAATGGACGGCCATTCGGCGTGGTCGATCGCCGAGGCCAGGTACTGGGCGGCGCCCGGCGGGGTCCGCACCATGACCAGGTTCGCCGACGCCTCGGCCGAGACGAGCAGTTCGGCGGAGAGCCGGGAGAGCCGCCCGGTGAAGGTCTCGGCGGCGCCGGTGCGGGCGCGGCGGATCCGCTCGCCGCCCTCGCCGGGCACGGCGTAGATCAGGCTGTCGTCGTCGGCGCGCAGCTTCACCGCGCCGATCTCGACCAGGTCGCGGGAGAGCGTGGCCTGGGTGACCTCGACGCCCTCGTCGCCGAGGAGCTTGGCGAGCTCGCTCTGCGAGTGGACGGGGTGCCGGGTCAGCAGGTCGATCACCCGGGCGTGCCGCGCGGCCTTGGTCATGGGGGTGGTCACCGGGCGCGCTCCAGGAGCCACACGAGCAGCGCCTTCTGGGCGTGCAGCCGGTTCTCGGCCTCGTCCCACACCCGGCTGCGCGGGCCGTCGAGGACGGAGGCGTGGATCTCCTTGCCGCGGTAGGCGGGCAGGCAGTGCAGGACGATCGCCTCGGGATCGGCGAGGGCGAGCAGGTCCTCGGTCACCGAGTACGGCTCGTACAACGCGGTGTCCTTGCCGCCCTGGCCCATCGACACCCATGTGTCGGTGGCGAGGACGTCGGCTCCGGCGGCGGCTCCGGCGGCGTCCGCGGTGACCGTCACGGACCCGCCGGTCGCGGCCGCGATCGCCTTGGCGCGGTCCACGATCGCGGGATCGGGCGGCTGGGACGCCGGGGCGCCGACCCGGACGTGCATCCCGGCGGTGGCGCAGCCGAGGAGGTAGGAGTGCGCCATGTTGTTGGCGCCATCGCCGAGGTAGGCGAGGGTGACGCCGGCGAGGCCGCCCTTCTCCTCCTGGACGGTCTGCAGGTCGGCGAGGATCTGGCAGGGGTGGAACACGTCGGTGAGCGCGTTGACGACCGGCACGGTGGTGCCGGCGGCCATCTCCTCGATGCGCTCCTGCCCGGCCGTCCGCCACACGATGGCGCTGACCTGGCGTTCGAGGACGCGGGCGGTGTCGGCGATGGTCTCGCCGCGGCCGAGCTGGCTCGTGCCCGCGTCCACCACCAGGGGGTTGCCGCCGAGCTCGGCGATGCCGGTGGCGAACGACAGCCGGGTCCGGGTGGACGGCTTGTCGAACAGCACGGCCACCGAACGGGGGCCCTCCAGCGGCCGGCGGCCGAAGCGGTCCTTCTTCACCTGCGCGGCGAGGTCGAGGACCTCGGCCTGCTCGCCGGGGCTGAGATCGTCGTCCCGCAGAAAGTGCCTGGTCACGGTGAGTTCTCCTGCTCAGGGGAGGCGGCGTCGAGGATATCGGGGAACGCCTCGGCGAACGAGCCCGCCTGCTCGGCGGTGAGGATCAGCGGCGGGGCGATGCGCACCGCGTCTGGCTGGACCGCGTTGACGAGGAAGCCGGCGTCGCGTGCGGCGGCCTCCACGGCGGCCGCGTACGGCCCGGTCAGCACGGCCGCCCGCCAGAGCCCGCGGCCCCGCACGCCCGCGAACAGCGGGTGGTCGACCGCGTCGAGCCCGGCGGCGAGGGCCTCCCCCACAGAGGCGGCGCTGGCGAGCAGGCCGTCCTTCTCGATGGTGGTGAGGACGGCGAGGGCCGCCGCCGCGGCCACCGGGTTGCCGCCGAACGTGCTGCCGTGGTCGCCCTTGGCGAACAGGTCGCCGTGCGGGCCGAACGCGACGCACGCCCCGATCGGCAGGCCGCCGCCGAGTCCCTTGGCGAGGGTGAGGACGTCGGGCCTGGCGTTCTCGTGCTCGAACGCGAACCAGGCGCCGGTACGGCCGATCGCGGACTGGATCTCGTCGGCGACGAACAGCGCGCCCGCCGCGTCGCAGATCTGGCGGACGGCGGCGAAGTACCCGTCCGGCGGCGGGACGACCCCGCCCTCGCCCTGCGTGGGCTCCAGGAACACCGCCGCGCAGTCCTCGTCCACCGCGGCCTTGAGCGCGTCCGCGTCCCCGTACGGGACGAACCGGACGTCGATCGCGAACGGCCCGAACGGCTCCCGGATCGCGGCCTTGCCCGTCAGGCTCAGGGCGCCGAGCGTCCGGCCGTGGAAGCCGTTCTCGGCCGCGACGAGGTACGGGCGCCCGTTCGCCTTCCCGTACTTGAGGGCGAGTTTGAGCGCGCACTCGTTGGCCTCGGTGCCGCTGTTGGCGAGGAAGACCTTCCCGTCGCCGCCCAGCAGCTCCCGCAGCCGCTCGGCGAGCAGCACCTCCGGCTCGTTCAGGAACAGGTTGGACGTGTGGGCGAGGGTCGCCGCCTGGGACGACACCGCCTCGACGAGCGCGGGATGGGCGTGGCCGAGCGAGCTGACCGCGATCCCCGCGATGAGGTCGAGGTACTCGCGGCCGCCGGTGTCCCACACCCGGCAGCCCTCGCCGCGCGCGAGCACCACGGGCGGGACGCCGTAGTTCGGCATGAACGCCGCCTCGAACCTCTCCCTCAGATCGCTCACGAGGCCTCCTCGACCCCGACGGCCCCCGGGAGACTGGGCAGCACCATCGTTCCGATCCCTTCGTCGGTGAAGATCTCCAGCAGCAGCGAGTGCAGGACCCGGCCGTCCAGGACGTGGGCCTGCGGGACGCCGCCGCGCACGGCCGCCAGGCAGGCCTCCATCTTGGGCACCATCCCCGCCGACAGGTCCGGCAGCAGGACGGCCAGCTCGTCGGCGGTGAGCCGGTCGATGACGTCGTCGCTGTCCGGCCAGTCCGCGTACAGGCCCTCGACGTCGGTGAGGACGACGAGCTTCGCCGCGTCCAGCGCGACGGCCAGCGCGGCGGCGGCCGTGTCGGCGTTGACGTTGTAGACCTCGCCGTCGTCGCCGCGCGCGACGCTGGAGATGACCGGGATGCGGCCGTCGTCCAGCAGCGCCCGCACGGCCCCGACCTGCACCTCGACGATCTCGCCGACCTGGCCGATGTCGACGGGCGCGCCGTCCACGACCGCGTGCTTGCGCTCGGCGGTGAACAGGTTCGCGTCCTCGCCGGACATGCCGAGCGCGAACGGGCCGTGCCGGTTGATCAGACCGACGACGTCGCGCTGGACCTGCCCGGTCAGCACCATCCTGACGACCTCCATGGCCTCCGGGGTGGTGACCCGCAGCCCGGCGGTGAACGTCGAGTCGATGCCGTTGCGGGCCAGCGCCGCGTTGATCTGCGGGCCGCCGCCGTGCACGACCACCGGCTTCAGTCCGGCGTAGCGCAGGAAGACCACGTCCTCGGCGAAGGAGTGCCGCAGCCGCTCGTCGGTCATCGCGTGCCCGCCGTACTTGATCACGACGGTCGTGCCGTGGAAGCGCTCCAGCCACGGCAGCGCCTTGATCAGGGTCTCGGCCTTGCCCATGACGCCCAGCCGGTTCTTGCGCATCTGCGCGCCCGGGGTGACGGCGCTCATGTGGAGTACGCCGAGTTCTCGTGGACGTAGTCGGCCGTGAGGTCGGTCGTCCAGACGGTGGCGCTGTGCGGGCCGGCGGACAGGTCGACGGTGATCGTCACGTCGCGGGGTCGCAGGTCGACCTTGTCGCGGTCGTCGCCGAACGAGCCGTTCCGGCACACCCACACGCCGTTGATGGCGACGTTGAGGTGGTCGGGCTCGAACACCGCGTCGGTGGTGCCGACGGCCGACAGCACCCGGCCCCAGTTGGGGTCCTCGCCGTGGATGGCGCACTTGAGCAGGTTGTTGCGGGCGACGGACCGGCCGACCGTGACCGCGTCGTCCTCGGAGGCGGCGCCGACGACCTCGATCGCGATGGCCTTGGACGCGCCCTCGGCGTCGACGAGCAGCTGCCGCGTGAGGTCGCCGCACACCTCGGTGAGCAGCGCGGTGAACTCCTCCTCGTCCGGGACGACCTCGGCGGCGCCCGAGGCGAGCAGCAGCACGGTGTCGTTGGTGGACATGCACCCGTCGGCGTCGAGCCGGTCGAGGGTGACGCCGGTGGCCGCGCGCAGGGCCCGGTCGAGCGCTTCGGCGGGCAGGTCGGCGTCGGTGGTGATGACGCAGAGCATGGTGGCCAGGGACGGGGCGAGCATGCCCGCGCCCTTGGCCATCGCGCCGATCATGTAGCCGCCGGCGCCCTGCCGGAAGGAGATCTTGGCGACGGTGTCGGTGGTGCGGATCGCGTCGGCGGCGGCGAGCCCGCCGTCCCCGCGCGACAGCTCCGCGGCGGCCTTGTCGAGGCCGGTCAGCAGCAGGTCCATCGGCAGCCGCTCGCCGATCAGTCCGGTGGAGCAGACGGCGATCTCGCCCGCCGAGTCGTCCAGGACCTCGGCGGCCTTCTCGGCGGTGGCGTGGGTGTCCTGGAAGCCGGGTGCGCCGGTGCAGGCGTTCGCGCCGCCCGCGTTCAGCACGACGGCGCGGACGCGGGCGCCCTTGAGGACCTGCTCGGACCACAGGACGGGCGCCGCCCGCACGCGGTTGCGGGTGAAGACGCCGGCGGCCGCGCGGGACGGCCCGTCGTTGACGACGAGGGCCAGGTCGCGGCTGCCGCTGTCCTTCAGCCCGGCGACGACGCCGGCGGCGCGGAAACCGCGGGGGGCGGTGACGCTCAAGGGGACACTCCGATCGTGGTCAGCCCGAGTTCTTCCGGGAGGCCGAGGGCGAGGTTGGCGCTCTGCACCGCGCCGCCCGCGGTGCCCTTGGTGAGGTTGTCGACGGCGGCGACCACGACGACGCGGCCCGCCGCCTCGTCCAGCACGACCTGGACGAGGACGGTGTTCGCGCCGAGGGTCATGGACGTGGCGGGCCACTGCCCCTCCGGCAGCAGCCCGAGGAACGGCTCGCCCGCGTACGCCTGCTCGTAGGCGGCGCGCAGCGAGGCGGCGGTGACGCCGGGTCGTGCCTTCGCCGTGCAGGTGGCGAGGATGCCGCGGCTCATCGGAACGAGCGTCGGGGTGAAGGAGACCGAGACCCGCTCCCCCGCCGCCGCGCTGAGGTTCTGGATCATCTCGGGCGTATGCCTATGCGTGCCCCCGGCGGCGTAGGCGGACACCGAGCCCATCACCTCGCTGCCCAGCAGGTGCGGTTTGAGGGCCCGGCCGGCGCCGGAGGTCCCCGACGCCGCGACCACGACGACGTCGGGTTCGGCGAGGCCCGCGGCGAGTGCCGGGAACATCGCGAGCGAGACCGCCGTGGGGTAGCAGCCGGGAACGGCGACGCGCCTCGTGGAGCGCAGCGCGTCGCGTTGGCCGGGCAGTTCGGGCAGCCCGTAGGGCCAGGTCCCCGCGTGGGGGGTGCCGTAGAACCGCTCCCACTCGCCTGGGTCGGCGAGCCGGTGGTCGGCGCCGCAGTCGATGACCAGGACGTCCTCGCCCAGCTGCTCGGCGAGCGGCCCGGACCGGCCGTGCGGCAGCGCCAGGAACACCACGTCGTGGCCGGAGAGCGTGCCGGGGGTGGTCTCCTCCAGGACGCGTCCGGCCAGGGATCGCAGGTGGGGCTGGTGCGCGCCGAGCGCGGTGCCCGCGTTGGAGCCCGCCGTCAGCGCGCCGATCTCGAACTCTGGATGTCCCGCCAGGATGCGCAGCACCTCGCCGCCCGCGTAGCCGCTGGCGCCGGCGACCGCCGTCCGGATTCCCATGTCCACTCTGCCCTTCCCTAACGTCAAGCAAGAGTATGCATGAGGCTGGATGCCTATTCAACGACGGGTTACGTCTTTCACACCGCTGAGACAAGTGCCACAGCGAGAAGTACTTAGGTGTCTAAAGATTTGCTCCCTAAACATCAGTGCCCTAACATCGCCCGTATGGAGAACCACGGTCTCGGCGACCTGAAGACGCTCGGGCCCGTCGAGGAGTGGCCGATCGGGCGGCTCTTCGGCGCCGCGTCCCGCATGTCGGGCCCGATCGTCTGGCGCATCATCGAGCGGCACGGCATCAGCCCGGCGGGCTTCTTCCTGCTCCGCCTGCTCATCGCCGAGGACGGCCTGCGTCCCGGCGAGGTGGCCAAGCGCCTGCTGGTGACCCCCGCCACGGTCACCTCGGTCGTCGACACGCTGGAACGCAACGGGCACGTGCGGCGCGAGCGCTCCTACCGGGACCGGCGCGGCGTGATGCTGCTCATCACCGACTCCGGACGGCGGTTCCTGGCTGAGAAGTCCGGCCCCATCGGCCGCGACCTCGCCCGCCTCTACGACGTCGTCGACGAGGAGGACGAGGCGGCCGTCCGCCGGTTCCTGCTCAAGCTGATCCACAAATTCGAGAACCACTCCTCCGACGAGGAAGCGAAGGGAGACGGCGCGTGACCCAACCCCCCGAGACCGCCGTTCGCACGGTCGACCTGAAGAAGACCTATCCCGCGTCCGGCCCGCGTCCCGCGGTGCCCGCCGTCCAGGGCATCGACCTGGACGTCCCGCGCGGCGAGTTCTTCGGCCTGCTCGGCCCGAACGGCGCGGGCAAGTCGACCACCATCGGCATGCTCACCACGCTCGTCGTCCCGACCGGCGGCACCGCCCGCGTGTCCGGCCTGGACGTGGTCAAGGACGCCGTCGAGATCAAGCGCCGCATCGGCGTCGTCTCGCAGAACAACACCCTCGACAGCGACCTCACCGTCGCCGAGAACCTGGAGTTCCGCGGCCGGTACTTCGGGCTCGGCGCGCGGGACGCCCGCAAGCGCGCCACCGAGCTGCTGGAGCTGTTCGGGCTGACCGAGCAGCGCCGCGGCAACCCGTTCGAGATCTCCGGCGGGCAGGCCAAGCGCGTGATGATCTGCCGCGCCCTCATGCACGGCCCCGAGGTGCTGTTCCTGGACGAGCCGACCGCCGGGCTCGACCCGCAGACCCGCACCAACCTCTGGGAGGTGCTGCGGGGGCTCCAGGCGGGCGGGCAGACGATCCTGCTCACCACCCACTACATGGAGGAGGCCGAGGCGCTCTGCGACCGCGTCGCGGTCGTCGACCACGGCAGGGTCCTCGCCAGCGGCACGGTGGACCAGCTGAAGTCCAGCGCCGGCGCGGACACGGTCATCACCGTGACCTACGACTCCCCCGCCCCGGAGGGGATCAAGGCCCTCGGCGACCGGGAGGGCATCAGCAAGGTCGAGGTCACCGACGGCCAGGTGCGCGTGTTCGCCGCCGAGCCTGACGGCATCCTCGGCGAGCTCGTGGAAATCGGGTCCGTGGCTGGCGTCGGAGTCACCGACGCCAGCCAACTGCGTCCCAGTTTGGAGACCGTTTTCCTCGCCCTCACCGGAAGGGACTACCGCGATTGACCTCGCCCCTGCCGAAGCAACGGGCTTCAACGCTCGCGAGTCGAGATTTCTGCTTCCCAGACGGCCGCCGACCCGAATGAAGGGCGAGGGGCAGAGTGCTGCCCATCGGTCTTACGCCAGCTCCACAGACCTCACATCCCGCCAGCCCGGCGGTAGACCCGGTCAGTTTGGTTCTCACCGACCAGGCATCACCGAAAGTATCACTCCTGCCACGATTCGTGGCCGCGATGGAGGAAAGCAATGAGCATCACCGTTCTGGCACCGCCGCCGGCGCGGGCCACGGTGCCCCGCACGTTCGCCGCGATGATGGCGCGCGAGGCGCTGGTCATGCGCAAGAACTTCCTGTCGACGTTCACCCGGGTGCTGGTGCAGCCGATCATGTTCGTGTTCGTGTTCGCCTACGTGCTGCCGAAGCTCGGCGGCGGCGCCATGGCGGGCGGGCCGGGCGGGCCGACGTTCTCCACCATCCTGCTGCCCGGGCTCGTCGGCTCGTCGATCATCATGCAGGCGATGATGGCGGTGATCTTCCCGCTGATGATGGAGCTGAACTGGCAGAAGTCGATCACCGACCGGGCGCTGGCGCCGATTCCCGTGCCGCTGCTGGCCGTCCAGAAGATCATCGCGGCGGCCGCGCAGGGCCTGATCGGCGGACTGCTGGTGTTCCCCGCGGTGCTGTTCATCCACGCCGACGGCCAGTCGCCCGAGGTGCACGTGGACAACTGGCCGGTGCTGATCGGGGTGATGGTGGTCGGGGCGCTGATGTCGGCGTCCGGTGGGCTGCTGCTGGGGACCCTGATGAACCCGCAGAAGGTCCAGATGCTGTTCGCGATCGTGCTGCTGCCCATGACGATGCTCGGGTGCGTCTACTACCCCTGGTCGGCGCTGGAGAACATCCGCTGGCTGCAGATCGTCAGCCTGTTCAACCCGCTGGTGTACGTGAGCGAGGGGCTGCGCAGCGCCCTCACGCCGGAGATCCCGCACATGCCGGTGTGGGCGTTCATGCTCGCCATCGTCGGTGGGACGGTCCTGCTGACGTGGGCGGCGACCCGCACCTTCACCAAGCGCGTGCTGACCTGACCGGAAACGGGGCGGCCCCCGCGCGGAACGGTCCGCGCGGGGGCCGCCGCACGCGCTACACCGGCTCGACCTCGGTGAGGCCGCACGACCGGTCCATGCGCAGCCAGCGGGTGATGCCGAGGGTGCGCAGGAACGGCACGTCGTGGCTGACCACGATCAGAGCGCCCTCGTAGGCGGCGAGCGCCTGCCCGAGCTGGGCGGCGCTGGCCATGTCGAGGTTGTTCGTCGGCTCGTCCAGCAGAAGCAGCTGCGGGGCGGGCTCGGCGAGCAGCAGCGACGCCAGCACGGCGCGGAACCGCTCGCCGCCCGACAGGGTCGCGGCAGGCTGGTCGGCCCGCGCGCCGCGGAACAGGAACCGCGCCAGCCCCGCCCGGATCCGCGCCGGCGGCGCCGACGGCGCCTGCGCGCGGACGTTCTCGGCGACGCTGAGCTCCCCGTCGAGGACGTCGAGGCGCTGCGGCAGGTACCGGACTCCGTCCACCCCGAGCTTCACGGCCGCGCCCTCGGGGACGCGGTCGCCCATGAGCGTCCGCAGGAACGTGGTCTTGCCCGAGCCGTTGGGCCCGACCAGCGCGATCCGCTCCGGCCCCCGGACGATCAGCTCCTCCAGCGTGCCCGGTTCCGGCTCGGGGGCGGCGAGGCCCGTCACGGTCAGCACCGTCCGCCCGGCCGGGACGCGGGTGGCGGGCAGCTCGACGCGGATCTCGGCGTCCTCGCGGACGGCCCCCTCCGCCTCGGTGAGCCGCGTGCGGGCGCCGGCGAGCCGCTCCTCGTGCATGATGCGGTGCTTGCCGGCCGAGACCTGGGCCTGCCGCTTGCGTTCGCCCATCACGATCTTCGGCTCGCGCTTGTTCTCCTGCATCTTGTTGCCGTACCGCTTGCGGCGGGCCAGTTTGACGTGGGCCTCCTCCAGTTCGCGCTTCTGGCGGCGCAGGTCGGTCTCGGCGGCCCTGACCGTCCGCTCCGCGGCCTCCCGTTCGACGGCGAGCAGGTCCTCGTAGGCCGACAGGTTGCCGCCGAAGGACCGGACGGCGCCGTCGCGCAGGTCGGCGATCTCGTCCACGCGGTCGAGCAGCTCCCGGTCGTGGCTGACGACGACGAGCACGCCCGTCCAGGACGCGACCGCCTCGTACAGGCGGTGGCGCGCGTCCAGGTCCAGGTTGTTGGTCGGCTCGTCCAGCAGCAGGACCTCGGGACGGGCCAGGAACCGCGCCGCCAGCCCGACCATCACGGCCTCGCCGCCCGACAGCGTGGGGACCGTGCGGTCCAGGTCGAGATGGCCTAGGCCGAGCCGGTCGAGCTCCGCGCGGGCACGCTCCTCGACGTCCCAGTCGTCCCCGACCGCGGCGAAGTTCTCCTCGGTCGCCTCGCCGCGCTCGATGGCGTGCAGGGCCGCGCGGGTCGCGGTGACGCCGAGCAGGTCCGAGACCGTGGCGGCGTCGTCCAGGACGAGGTTCTGCGGCAGGTAGCCGATCTCCCCGTCGACGCTCACGGTGCCCGAGCCGGCTCGCAGCTCGCCAGCGATGATCTTCAGCAGGGTGGACTTGCCGGAGCCGTTGACGCCGATCAGGCCCGTCCTTCCGGTGCCGAACGCGACGTCCAGCCCGTCCAGCACGACGGTGCCGTCCTCCCACGCGAACGACAGGTCCGAGCACACGATGGCGAATGACATTGGGCGGCCTCCATGGTGATGAGAAAGATGCGGAACGCATGGAGACACCGCGGATCGCGCGACGCGCCGGCGGGCATGAGAAAGCCCGGCGGGTAAGAGTCCGCACTGAGGTCACGTGCGCGGGCCGAGAGCGGCCACTGCGCGGTGTCGGACCTCAGATCCTCAATGGACTCCCCAGCCGGGCGGCAATGTGACGCGATCGAGCCTACCCGACGACCTATCGCAACACAAGTAGCGTTAAGAACCGCCACGGGCCTGAGACGCAGACGTGCCCCGGACCCTGCGCGGGATCCGGGGCACGCCTGCGTTCCGTCAGGCGCCGCGCAGCACGGCTCCGGTCCGCTCGGACGCGGCGGCCACGGCGGAGTCGCGGGCCTGCGACGCCTCCTCGGCCGTGAGCGTCCGGTCCGGGGCGCGGAACCGCAGCGAGTACGCCAGCGACTTGCGGCCCTCGCCCACCTGCTCGCCCGTGTAGACGTCGAACAGCCGGATCGCCTCCAGGAGCCCGCCCGCACCGTCGCGCAGGGCCGACTCGACCTCCGCGGCGGGCACCCCGGAGTCCACGACCAGCGCGACGTCCTGCATAGCGACCGGGTACGACGACACGTGCGGCGCGCGGACGGTCACCGGCTCGCCCAGACGGCGCAGCTCCAGCTCCATCGCGCACGACCGCGCGGGCAGCCCGTACGCCTTCGTGACCCGCGGGTGCAGCTCCCCCGCGTGCCCGACGAGGGTGCCGCCCGCGTACAGCGCGGCGCAGCGGCCCGGATGCCAGGGCTCGTGCTGGTCGGCCTTCACCGCCAGTTCGACGCCCACCTCGCGGGCCACCGTGCGGGCCGCCTCGACCGCGTCCGCCCACAGCGCGGGACGGCCCTCGCCCCACCAACCCGACGGCTCGCGGTCGCCGGACAGCACCACCGCGACCCGGTACGGCTGGTCCGGCAGGGCGGCCTCCAGCCCGGCGACCTCCTCGGCCGTCGGGCCGCGGTCCACGGCGAGCCGCGGCGCCCGCTCCGGGGCGTCCGGGCGCGGCCGGAACACCACGCCGACCTCGAACAGCGCGACGTCGCCGAAGCCGCGGCCCACGTTGAGCGCCAGCACCTTGAGCAGGCCCGGCAGCAGCGTGGTGCGCAGCAGCGGCTCCTCCTCCGACATCGGGTTCGCGAGACGCAGCGTCCGCCGCCGCGCGTCGCCGGCCGGGAGCTGGAGGCCGTCCAGGTCCTTCTCGGCGACGAACGGGAAGGTGAGCGCCTCCACGTATCCGGCGCCGGCGAGCGCGCGGCCCACCCGGCGGCGCAGCCGCTGCTCGGCGGTCAGGCCCTTGCCCGCCGCCGGGCGCGGCGCCCGGGCCGGGACGTCCTCGTAGCCCTCCAGCCGGATGACCTCCTCCGCGAGGTCGTTCGGCGCCGTGAGGTCGGGACGCCAGGACGGCGGCGTCACCGTCAGCACGTCGTCGCCGGCCACCGTGCACCCGACCTGCTCCAGGCGCCGGACGACCACGTCCCGGCCGTAGGCCACGCCCGCCACCCGGTCCGGATGTCCGGCGGGCATCGTCACCGCCGCCCGATCGACCGGCGCCTCGGCGTGCGTGACGCCGGGCACGATCTTCGCGCCGCCCAGCTCGGCGAGCATCCGCACCGCCCGGTACGAGGCGTACAGCGGCAGCTCGCGGTCGACGCCGCGCTCGAACCGGTGGGACGCCTCGCTGTGCAGCCGGTGCCGGCGGCTCATCCGGGCGGTGCCCATGGCGTCGAAGTGCGCGGCCTCGACGACCATGTCGCTCGACCGGTCGTCGATCTCGGTGGCGAGCCCGCCCATCGTGCCGGCCATCGAGATCGGCCCCGACGCGTCGGTGATGAGGATGTCCTCGGGGTCGAGGGTCCGCTTGACGTGGTCGAGCGTCTCCAGCTGCTCGCCGGGCTCGGCGCGCCGCACGACGATCGGGCCGGTCAGCTTGCCGCGGTCGAACGCGTGCAGCGGCTGCCCGAGCTCCAGCATCAGGTAGTTGGTGATGTCGACCGCCAGCGACACCGGCCGCATCCCCGCGCGGTGCAGGCGCACCTGCATCCACATCGGGGTCCGCGCGTCCGGGTCGAAGCCGCTCACCTCGCGCAGGACGAACCGGTCGCACACGGAAGGATCGCCGATACTGGCCGGATAGCTCTCCCCGCCGTCCTCCGGCGCCCGCCCCTCGCCGGAAGGCAGCTCGACCTCCGCCGGGTCCCTGAACGGCACCCCGTAGGCGATGGCGGCCTCGCGGGCGATGCCCCGGATGGACAGGGCGTAGCCGCGGTCGGGCGTCACGGCGATGTCGAGGACGTCGTCGCGCAACCCGAGCAGCTCGATCGCGTCCGCGCCGACGGGGGTGTCCGGCGGCAGGACGAGGATGCCGCTGTGGTCGTCGCCGATCCCGAGCTCGGTCACCGAGCAGATCATGCCCTCCGACAGCCGGCCGTAGGTCTTGCGGGCGCCGATCTCGAACCCGCCGGGCAGCACGCCGCCCGGAAGGACGAGCACGACGCGGTCGCCGACCGCGAAGTTGGTGGCGCCGCAGACGATGCTCTGCGGCTCCCCTGTGCCGTTGGCGTCGCCGACGTCCACCCGGCAGTGGCGGATCGGCTTCTTGAAGCCGGTCAGCTCCTCGATCGCCAGGACCTCGCCGACCACGAGCGGGCCGGCGATGTCGGCGCCGGCCCGCTCGACCGTCTCGACCTCCAGGCCCGCCGCGATCAGCTCGGCTGCCAGCGCGCGGCCCGTGACGTCGGCCGGGAGCTCGGCGTGCTCGCGCAGCCAGGAAAGCGGGGCCCGCATCAGATCTCCATCCCGAACGGGAGGGTGAACCGAACGTCGCCCTCCACCATGTCGTACATGTCCTCCACGCCGTGCCGGAACATCAGCGTCCGCTCGACGCCCAGCCCGAACGCCCAGCCGCTGTAGCGGTCCGGGTCGACCCCGCAGGCCACCAGCACCCGCGGGTTGACCATGCCGCAGCCGCCGAGCTCGATCCAGCCCTCCGAGCCGCAGGTGCGGCACGGGTCGCCGCCCGGCTCCGCGGACGCCCCCCGGCACACGAAGCACTGCATGTCCACCTCGGCGGACGGCTCGGTGAACGGGAAGAACGACGGCCTGAACCGCGTCCTCAGCCCTTCGCCGAACATCCCGGTGACGAACGCGTCGATGCCGCCGCGCAGGTCGGCCATCGTCAGGCCCTCGTCGACGGCGAGGCCCTCCAGCTGGTGGAACACCGGGCTGTGCGTGGCGTCCAGCTCATCGGTGCGGAAGGTGCGGCCGGGCGCCACCACGTACACCGGCAGCGGCCGCGACAGCAGCGACCTGATCTGCATCGGCGAGGTGTGGGTGCGCATCACCAGCCCGGAGTCCTCCGACTCGACGAAGAAGGTGTCCTGCATGGTGCGGGCCGGGTGGTCGGGCAGGAAGTTGAGGGCGTCGAAGTTGAACCATTCCGCCTCGACCTCGGGGCCTTCGGAGACCTCGAAGCCCATCGAGACGAAGACGTCGGCCATCCGCTCCTGCATCGTGGTCAGCGGATGCCGGGCGCCGCGCGGCGCGCGGTCCCACGGGAGGGTGACGTCGACGGTCTCCTCGACGAGGACGCGGCGGTCGCGCTCCTCCTCCAGTTCGGCCTGGCGCTCCTTGAGCGCCTTCGCCACCGCCCCCCGGGCGGCGCCGATGCGCTTGCCCGCCTCGGCGCGGGCGGCGGGCGGCAGCGCGCCGATCTCGCGGTTGGCGAGGGCCAGCGGGGAACGGTCGCCGGCGTGCGCCAGCCGGACCTGCTTCAGGGCGTCGAGGTCGGCGGCCGCGGCGATCGCCGCGAGCGCCTCGGCGCGGGCCCGCTCCAGCTCTTCGGGCTGCAGCGCGGACACCTCGACGGGGTCATAGGACTTGTTCGGTGCAGACATGGTGGTGTGATCGACTCCGGTCGGCGTGGGACGCCCGCAGTCTAGTGCGCGGGCGGAGAACTTCCGGAAAGCGTGCGCGTGACGCGCTGGCCCGCCGGGGACCCGATGCCGTGCCGCGGCGTGGACCGCGGTTCAGCCGGCGTAGTCGGGGGCCCCTGCGGGCACCGTAAATCGGAACTCGGCGCCGCCGCCGGGCGCCCGCCGCACGGTGATCACACCGCCGTGCGCCTCGACCAGCCCCTTGACGATGTAGAGCCCGAGCCCGGTGCCGCCGCGGCGGCTGCCGCCGGGGCCGCGCCAGAACTGCCGGAACACGCGCTGGACGGCCTCGGGCGGAATGCCCTCGCCCTCGTCGCGCACCGACACGGCCGCCCCCTCCTTATGCGCATCCGGCTCCACCACAATGGTGACAGTGCCCGCGCCGTGACGCACCGCGTTTTCGACGAGGTTGCCGAGGATTTGATCCATCTTGTCGGGATCGAGCCACATCTCGGGCAGCTCGCCGCGCGTCTCGAAGCGGAAGCGGTCCTCCGGCTCGCCCGCCGCGACCCGTCCCGCGATGACCTTGCGGACCTCATCGGGAAGGTCGACGACCTGGCGGCGCATCTCCAGCCGGCCCGACTCGATGCGGGATACGTCCAGCAGCTCGGTGATCAGCCGGGTGACGCGGTCGGCGTCGGCGTTGACGGTCTCCAGCATCACCCGCTTCTGGTCGTCGTTGAAGCGGTGCCATTTGGCCAGCAGCGTCGCGGTGAACCCCTTGACGCTGGTGAGCGGGGAGCGCAGCTCGTGGGCGACGGTGGAGACGAGGTCGGCGCGATCGCGCTCCTGGCGGGCGCGGTGCAGGGCGTCGCGCAGGCACACGGTGAACCGTTCCACGCGGCGTTCGGCGTCGCGGCGGTACGCCGCGGTCACGAGCACCTCGGTGCCGCCGGGCAGGAACAGCACGCGCTCGGGATGGCGGGTGCGGGTGGACAGGCCGTCGTAGGGGGCCAGGCACTTCCACCAGTCGCGGCCCTCGGCGTCGTGCAGGGGCAGGACGTCGCGGAAGTCGCGGCCCACCGCCGACCCGGCGGGAATCCCGGTGATCCGCGCGGCGGCGGCGTTGAACACGATGACGCGGGCATCCCGGCCGGCGACCATCAGCCCGTCGGGCAGGTCGTCCGGGCCGCTCCCCTCGGGGCCCGGCCCGGACCCCGCCTCGGGTCCGCGCGCGGCCACGAGAGGGGATTCCTCTCCGCCCACAGCGGCCTCCAGAACACCGATGGAACGCGGCCTGTCGGAAAGAGACTCTAGCCGGAGTCGGGCCCCTAACGGGACCCGGAAACCGCCTCGCGGCAAGGCATGTGTAGCCCCCGTGCCCGGTGTCGCCTCCTCCCGCGGACGGCCTCATCAGTGGTTCGCGCCCTCATCCGGACCTCGTGGGCGAGTCCTGGCCGGACAGCGCGGCCTCGACATCGCGATGGATCGCGAACAGCCGGTGCAGGCCCGTGATCTTCAGCAGCCGCAGCTGGGCGGGCCGCACCCCGGCGAGGGCGATCTCGCCGCCGGCGGCGGAGATCTGGTTGTGCGCGGCGACCAGCGCGCCGAGCCCGGCCGCGTCGCAGAACGGGACGGCGGCGAAGTCGGCCACCAGACGGCGCGGCCCCGCCCCCGGCATCCGCCCGTGCATCTCGACGAGCCGGTCGCGCAGCGGCCCGGCGGTGCGCAGGTCGATCTCCCCGGTCACCGCGACGACGGCCGTACCGGCCGCGACCCTGGCGGTCTCGATGCGCAGCCCGTCGTCGGCGTGCGCGCCGGAGGCGCCCGGGGCGGCATCCGGGACGGCCCGGACCGCGCCGGCCCGGCACCGCACCTCCGGGGGACGCCGGCCCGGCCTTCCCGTCCGCCTGGTCTCCTCGGTCATGACGCTCGCCCCCACTCTGTGCGGCCTCGTCGCCGCCCTGGTCAACCCACTGATCAACACGTTCGGCGCGGTATCGCGACGGCGTGATCCCCCACCGGTCGCGGTTCTCGCTCCTGCCCGCGGACGAGCCGTACGCGGCGGCAGGCCCCCCTGCCCCACGTCCACGCGGAGACCATCTTCCCAGCTCACCCGTCACGAGGAGGGGCCTATGGCGACCGCATGCGGCCATTCGATCACGGAATGCAGTGAAACACCGCGACCGCACCGTGCTTCACGTGCGGCTCGGGCGCTCTTCCTGGGAGCCGCGCTGCGCGCGGGCGGACGCATAAAGGCATACGGCAGCGGCCGTCGCCAGGTTCAGGCTCTCGGCCCGCCCGTAGATGGGCACGCGGACGACCTCGTCCACGTGGCGCAGGATCTCTTCGGGCAGCCCCCACGCCTCGTTCCCGAACACCCAGGCGGTGGGGCGCGCGAGCACCCCCTCGTCGATCGCCTCGTCGAGGGTGCGGTCGCCCGCGCCGTCGGCGGCGAGGACGGTCAGGCCCGCGCCCTTCAGCTCCGGGATCAGCGCGTCGAAGCGGGGACCGACGACGACCGGCAGGTGGAACAGGCTGCCCGCGGAGGCGCGGACGCACTTGCCGTTGTAGGGGTCGACGGACGCGTCGGTGAACACGACCGTCTCCGAGCCGGCGGCGTCGGCGGTGCGCAGGACGGTCCCCGCGTTGCCGGGGTCGCGGACGTGCGCGAGCACGGTCACCAGCCGGGGACCGCTTTCCAGCGCCTTGTCCAGCGGGACGTCGACGAACCCGCAGACCGCCAGCAGCCCCTGCGGGGTGACGGTCTGGGCGAGCTCCGCCATGATCTCGCCGCTGACGCGCAGCACCGGCGCGCCGGCGCGCTCGGCGGCGAGCACCAGCTCGGGATGGCGGGCCTCCGCCTCGGCCGTGGTGAACAGCTCGGCGAGCCCGCCGGGGATCCGCAGCGCCTCCCGCACCGCCTGCGGCCCCTCGGCGAGGAACCGGTTCTCACGGCGCCGGAACGCGCGTTTGGCGAGCCGCCGAGCGGCCTTCACCCGTGGTGATCGGAGAGAGGTCAGCTCGCGGCCCGCCATGTCGCTGTGATCGCCCGTGTGCCGGTCACCCGGCTCAGGCGGCCTCCGAACCCTCGGCCGGGAGCGCGTCCTGGGCGACCTTGACCAGGGCGGCGAACGCCGGGGCGTCGTTGACGGCGAGCTCGGCGAGCATGCGCCGGTCGACCTCGACCTCGGCGGCCTTCAGGCCCTGGATGAACCGGTTGTAGGTGATGCCGTTGGCGCGGGCCGCGGCGTTGATCCGCTGGATCCACAGCCGGCGGAACTGGCCCTTGCGGTCCTTGCGGTCCCGGAAGGCGTAGGTCATCGAGTGGAGCTGCTGCTCCTTGGCCTTGCGGTACAGGCGCGAACGCTGCCCGCGGTAGCCGCTCGACCGCTCCAGGACGACCCGACGCTTCTTGGCGGCGTTGACCGCCCGCTTCACGCGTGCCACGTGCTGAACTCCTTCGTGGGGGCCGGGGCCGTGCTGGCCTCGGCCGGTCGGTGATGTTCCTGGTCGAGTGCTACTTGCGCAGCAGCTTCTTGATGTTCTTGGCGTCGGCGTCGGCCACCACGGCGGGGCCGTCGAGGCGCCGGGTCCGCTTGGACGGCTTGTGCTCGAGCAGGTGGTTGCGGTTGGCGCGGCGGCGCATCACCTTGCCGGTGCCGGTCAGCTTGAAGCGCTTCTTGGCACCGCTGTGGGTCTTGGTCTTCGGCATGGTCGCCGTCGTCTCCCTCTTTCCCGGCCTCCGTGCCGACCGGCATGGAGGCGCGCCTGATCGGCGCACCGCACGGCAATCCGTGGACGCGCCAGGTCAGGCTTCAATGTACGTAGGCCGCGACCTCGCTCAGCCACGAGGTCGCGATGGGGGCCACCGCGAGGCCGGTCCCCGGACGGCCGTCAGACGGTCGTCTCCGACTCCTGCCCGCGGGCCGTCTTCTTCTTGTGCGGACCGAGCACCATGATCATGTTCCGGCCGTCCTGCTTGGGCCGCGACTCGACGAAGCCGAGCTCCTCGACGTCGTCGGCGAGCCGCTGCAGCAGCCGGAAACCGAGCTCGGGACGGGACTGCTCACGACCACGGAACATGATCGTGACCTTCACCTTGTCCCCGGCCTTCAGGAACCGCACCACGTGACCCTTCTTGGTCTCGTAGTCGTGCGGGTCGATCTTCGGGCGGAGCTTGATCTCCTTGATGACCGTGTGCGCCTGGTTCTTCCGCGCTTCACGCGCCTTCATCGCGGACTCGTACTTGAACTTGCCGTAGTCCATGAGCTTCGCGACGGGCGGACGCGCGGTGGGCGCCACCTCGACGAGGTCGAGGTCCGACTCACGCGCGAGTTCGAGGGCCTTGGCGATGGGCACGATGCCCACCTGTTCGCCGTTCGGGCCGACGAGCCGGACCTCGGGCACGCGAATGCGGTCGTTGATACGCGGTTCGGCGCTGATGGGACCTCCTTGGGGCCGTTCTCAAGTTCGTTGGACCGGTCGTACCCCGAGGCTTCCACGAGAAAAGCCCCGCACGACTCACGCACGGGGCCACCTTCGGTCTCCCGGTGACGGCCATGCCGCCCGGGAACAACGACGAGACGGGCCGAACGCCCGTTCGCCGGACCGAGACCCACCGGCCTTGCAGCCGGTCAGGTGGGAGGTGGCCTCCGCTTGAGCGCCCGGCACGCGCCACCATCTGGTCGCGCGCACAGGGCCGGTCGACCACTAAGAATACCACCCAGTGGGACCACGTGCGCCATGAAGGACGGCTCGCCCGGCCCCTTGCGTGCGAGCGCCCGGATGAGGTACGCCATCCCTTGCAACAGGCCGCGGCGCGGCGCCATTCCCGGGCCCGCGCCGCCCGCCGCGAGGTGAGAGTGTTCTGGCCCGGCGGGCGTCTCGGCGCGAAGACCGCGGGTTGTTACGGTGGAGCCGAGACGGCCCGGTGGGGCCGGCACCAGGGAGGTCTCCCGCGATGCCCTCGGTCGACGCCGGCGCCGCCGGCCCTCTCACCGCCGTGCCGCCGGTCCGGCTCCAGTTCGCGCAGAAGGCGTTCATCGTGTCCGGCGGGCGGCTGCTGCTGGTCCGCAAGGCCGCCTCCGACCCGTTCCACCCGGGCCGCTGGGAGGTGCCCGGCGGGCGGCTGGAGGAGGACGCCGACCTCGATCTCGACGACCACATCCGCCGCGAGGTCTGGGAGGAGGTCGGCCTGAAGATCGATCCGGGTCCGCCGTTCCACCTGTGGCAGTGGTTCATGCCCGACCGCGGCAATCCCGGCGGGCAGATCCGGGTGGTGGCGGCGGCGCGCCGCTGCCGGCCGGTGACCCTGGACGCCACCCTGGAGAACCAGGACGTCAGCGACCATCTGGACCGGTGCGCCTGGGTGCCGCTGCGCGAGGCAGGCGGGTACGACCTCATCCCGAGCCTGCGCCCGGTGATGCGGGCCTTCCTGCCTCCGGCCGGCTGACCCCGGGACATGGCGCCGTTCCGATCGCCCCTCGAATGGCCGGGCCTCGACGGCGCCGCCGTGCGCCGCTTCGCGCTCTTCGTCATCGGGGACGCGGGGATCGAGGTGCGCGCGAGCCTGCCGGGCGTCCGCTTCGCCGAACTCGACGCCGACCGGCTCTGCTACGCACCCGCCCGCGTGCTGACCGCGGGGACGGCGGTGAACCTCGCCCGCTCCGCCGTGGGCTACTTCCGCCGGGTCGGCGTGCTGGCCAAGGTCGGCGACGACGACTACACGGAGACGATCCGCCGCGAACTGTGCCGGCTGGGCGCGGCCGACCGCCTGGTCGTCGAGTCCGGCGTCCCGAACGGCGTGTCGGTGATGCTGCGCGACGGCGCGGACGGCGGCGGGCCCGGCGTCAGGCTTCTGGTCGTCCAGGACGAGCCGCCCGCCCGGCGGCTCACCGCGGCGGACGTGCGCGCGGCGGCGGCCGGGATCGAGGACGCCGACGTGCTGGCCGTCGACGGCTACTCGCTGCTGGCCCCCGGCTCCCGGGAGGCTCTCCACGAGGCGATGCGCACGGCGCGCGCGGCGGGCACGCGGGTGGCGTTCGACGTCGTCCCCCACGACATCGACGCGCGGCTTCCGGCGTCCTGCGTGCTGCCGGTCCTGGAGCGGGCGGACCTCGTCGTCTCCGAGGCGCACACCCTCGCGCGCCTGCTCGGGCATCCGCCGCCGCGCGGCGGCCGGGCACCGCGGGATCTGCTGCCGGTCCTCGACCGCGCCGTTCCCGGCGGTCCCCTGTGGCTGCTGCGGTTCGGCCCGACGTCCCTGGAACGGGTGCTCGCCCACCAGCGGGGACGGTCGCCGGAGGCGTACTCCACCGGCTACTCGCCCGGTGCGCCGCGGGCGGGGTACGGAGACCGGCTGACCTCGTGCGAGCTCTACTGGTGGCTGTCGGGAGGCTGATCCGTGTCCGGCAGGGCGGCCGCCGCCGCCCGCATCGCCCGCAGCGTGCACAGGAAGCGCCGCCTGCTGGCGGGCGACCCGAAGGTCTCCTGCCAGCGCCAGGTCCGGCTCGGGCCGGACGCCTCCACGGCCCAGCGCAGGAACTGGCTCCGCACACCGTCGCCCGGGTGGACGGTCGCGGCGCCGTCCTCCTCGATCAGCAGGTAGGAGCGGCCGGCGCGGTAGCAGGCCCGCAGGGTCGCGTGGTCCGCCGGAACGCCTGGGCGCCCCTCCCGCTCCACGACCGCCCGTACGCGGGTCGCGCCGGGGAGGAAATGCCAGTGCGCGTGGTCGATGCACGCGCCGCCGCTCTGAGCGCTCGCCGACCCGTGCTCGAACAGCAGCAGTCCACCGGCTCCGTACGCCTCCCGGTAGAGACGGGCCACACGGTCACGCCACCACAGCGCGCGCTCCCACATCGGCCCGGGGAAGTCTCCCGCGCACTGGTGGTGCTCGCGCGTCACCAGCAGGAGGTGCCCCTCGGCGAGCGGCGCGACGTCCGGGATCAGGAAGAAGTCGCGGTCGCCGGCGATGACGCCCGACTCGCCGGGCAGTCCGGCCATGCCGTTGAAGCGGAACCGCAGCGGGGGGCACAGGACGCAGTCGTGGTCGGGCTCGTCCCGGACGGTCGGTTCGGCCAAGCCACCTCCAGCATCGCGGAACGCGGGAGCGGTCTGCCTCCAGCCTGCCCGGTGCCGCGCGCCCGCGCTCGCTGCGGCGGATACAGAGGCGGTACCGCGAGGTACAAATCCCGGCCTGCCGGGAATAACAAGAGCAGAAGGCAAGAACGTGAACCAGACACCCCCGCTCCCGTCCCGTGCGCCCCGTGCGCCCCGCGCCGCCCGCTCCGCCGCCTGGCGCCGCGGCGCCGACCCCCCGATCATCGACCTGGCCGTCCTCGACGCCCGGCTGAACGAGTCGCTGGACGTCCTGCGCGACACCTACGCCCCCGCGCTCGGCGCCGGCGGGGGCTGGTACCACGAACTCGCGCGGCCGGAACCCGGCACCACCGCCACCGCCCTCGGGCTGATGGCGTTCGCCGAGGCGGGGCGGGCGTTCGAGCACTTCGACGACGGCCTGGAACTCCTCGCCGCCCGGCAGACCCGGTCCGACGACCCGCTGCGCGACGGCGGCTGGGCCACCAGGACCAGCCTCGGCATGCCGGTGGTCGAGGCGACCGGCTGGATCGCGCGCTTCCTCGCCCGCGCCCGCTGCGACCTGCGCGAGGACGCCCCCGACCTGGAGCGCGCCTACCGGTGGCTGCTGTACAACCAGAACCCCGACGGTGGATGGGGCTCACTGCGCGGCTGCCCGTCCCGGGTGTGGCTGACGTGCCTGGCGCTCCGCGCGCTCAGCCAGCTCAACCCCTACGACCCCGCCGTCGACCGCGGCGTGGAGTGGCTGACGGCGGACCGGACCGCGCACCGTCCCGCCTGGGGCCCGACGCAGGCGTCCCGGCCCACCGTCACGCACACCGCCTTCGCGTTGGTGACGCTGGCCGAGGCGCGCCCCGACCTGAGGACCGAGCGGCTGCTGGACGCCTACGACTGGCTGCTGGAGCACCTCGACCCCGACGACGACCACACCTGGATCGAGACCTACGGCGTCTCGCCCCGCACCGTCTCGGAACGCGGCGCCGGACCGGAGCCGGTATGGCGTCTCGCCCTGTGGCACTACGGGCTGCCGATCACGCTCACCGCGCTGCTGCGGGACCCGCGCGGACCGCACGGGCCCACCGTCGCCCGCGCGTTCCGGACGCTGGTGCGCGGGGAGGTCGCCGACCCGCGCTGGAACGGCTACCCGGGCAGCGGGCGCACGTCGCTGTGGACGCTGTGGTGGCGGCTGGAGACGCTGGTCGCCCTGTCCCGGATCCCGCTCGCCGGGAACGCCGACGTCCTGCACTGGCTGCCGGACGCGATGGTCGTGCAGCGCGCCCACGCCCGGGAGCGTCCGCTGGCCGACCTGCTCCCGCACCGCCGCATCGTCGACCCGATCGGGCTGGCCCAGCGGCACTGGGCGGCGTTCCTGCTGAGTCTCGTGTGCGCCGGCAGCGCGCTCGGCGTCGCCGCGGGCGTGTGGGGCTGGAAGGACTTCTGGCTCAGCGTGATCCTGCCCATCGTCCTCACCAGCATCGACGAGTCGGTGAAGCGGCGCCGTGCCCAGCGCGCCCCGCCGTGAGGCGGGGTCAGGCGCGGCGGGCCAGCTCCGCCTCGCCCGCGGCGCGCATCGCCTCCACCGGCACGTCGTCGCGGCCCGTCATCATGGCCACCTGCCGCACGGCCTGGTGCAGGAGCATCGCGAACCCGCCGACGGCCGTGCCGCCCGCGCGCTCGACGGCCGCCGCGAGCGCCGTGGGCCACGGCGCGTACACGACGTCGAACAAGGCCGCGCCGGACTCGGCGACCGGCTCGGCGAACACATCGGCGGCCCCTCCGGGAAGGGTCGACACGACCAGCTCCGCGGGCAGGTGCGCGGACGCCTCACCGAGCGGCACGACCCGCACCGCGAGCCCGAACCGCTCCCCCACCTCGGCCGCGCCGGCGGCGCGCTCCGGCGTCCGCACCGCGAGGACGGCCTCGCGCGTGCCGAGCCCGGCGAGGGCGGCCAGCGCGGACGCCGCCGTCGCGCCGCCGCCCAGCACCAGCGCCTCGGCCGGGGCCTTCAGCCCCGCCTCGGCGAGCGCCGTTTCGATGCCGTACACATCGGTGTTGTCCCCGTGCCGCCGCCCGTCCCGCAGGACGATCGTGTTCGCGCCCCCGACCTTCGCTGCCAGGTCCGAGACCGTGTCGACCAGGCCGAGCGCGACGCGTTTGAGCGGCATGGTCAGCGACAGGCCCGCCCATTCCGGCCCGAGCCCGTCCAGCAGCGCGGCCAGACCGTCCTCACCGCACTCGACCGCGTCGTAGGACCAGGCGTCCAGCCCCATCGCCGCGTACGCCGCCCGGTGCAGCACCGGCGAGAGCGAATGCGCGATCGGCGACCCCAAAACCGCCGCGCGGCGGCCCGTCCCGTCGGTCATTGGCCCGGGTGCGCCTTCTGCCAGGCCCGGAACTCCTTCTCGATCGCCAGCCGCTCCTGCTCCGTCGTGGCGAACTTGGTGACCTTGTTCGTCGGGTCGGTGGCGATGAAGTACAGCCACGTCCCCTCCGCCGGAGCCAGCGCGGCCTCGATCGCGTCCGGTCCGGGGTTGGCGATCGGGCCGGGCGGAAGGCCCACGTGCAGGTAGGTGTTGTAGGGCGATTCGGTCTGCAGGTCCTTCTCGGTGACGGTCAGCCGCCGCTCGTTCAGCGCGTACAGCACCGTGGTGTCGAACTGCAGCTTCATGCCCTTGTCCACCCGGTTGTAGATGACCCGGGAGATCTTCGGCAGGTCGCTGGGCTTGCCGCCCTCGGCCTGGACCAGGCTGGCGAGCGTGATGACCGTCGCCGGGTTCAGGTGCGCCTTGCGCGCCTCGGCGACGAGGTCGACGCTGTCGGCCTCCTTGGTGAACCGGCCCACCATCTCCTTGAGAATCTGCTCCGCCGAGCCGTTCGGGTCCAGGTCGTAGCGTCCCGGGTACAGGTACCCCTCGACCTTGCCCCGCGCGTAGGAGGGCAGCCCGAGGTTCTTCGGCCGCTTCGCCACCGCCTGGAACTCCTTGACGGAGATCCCGGTCTTCTTCGCCAGCAGCTCGAAGACCTCGATGGCCCGCCGGCCCTCGGGGATCGTCACCTGGTTCCCGGCCCGCGACTTCGGGTCCAGCAGCAGCGCCATCGCCGCGGCCGAGGACATCTGCAGCCGCATCTGGTAGAAGCCCGGCTGGATGCTGGAGGCGCGGGTCTCCTTGTTGTAGGCCTTCACGAAGGCCTGGGAGCTCTTGACGACCTTGTGCTGCTCCAGCGTCGTCCCGATCACCGACCCGCTCGCGCCGTCGCTGATCTGGACGGTGACCTTGCCGGAGCCCTCTCCCTTGTAGTCCGGCGGGTGCCACTTGTTGTCGAGCCACGCGTACCCGAGGACGCCGCCGGTGCCGAACACGGCCACGAGGAACGCCATCGCGAACAGCGCGGCGGCACGCCCGCTGCGCCTGCGGCGCTTCTGGCGCTTGCGCCGGCGCCGCTGGTCCCGCCGGCCACGGGTCTCCTCGGGCGGAGGCCCGTCGCCGTACGGGTCGGAGAAGAGGTCCAAGTCGTTCATGAGCTCCCCTGGACGATCTCGCCCGGGGGGCGTCCGGTCAACCGTTCGGCGTCGAGGGCCGCCTGGAGCAGGACCGCCGCGGCGGCCTGGTCGACGACCTTGCGCCGCGCCTGGCCGTGCACGCCGCCGGCCCGCAGGCCGCTCTCGGCGGTCACGGTGGTGAGCCGCTCGTCGTGCAGCCGGACCGTCTCCGCGGGAAGGCGGCCGGCGAGCCTGACCGCGAACCTGCGCGCCGACTGCGCCGCCGGCCCCTCCCGGCCCGACAGCGAGGTGGGCAGCCCGACGACGACCTCGATCGCCTCGTGCTCGGCGACCAGGTCCACGAGCCGGTCGACGTCGCCCTTGCCGCTCTTCACCGTCTCCAGGGGAGACGCGAGGATCCCGCCGGGATCGCACCGGGCGACCCCGACCCGCACGCTCCCCACATCGACCCCGAGCCTGACGCCCTGCCTCATCGCCTCGCCTCCGCTCGGCGGCTCGGAGCGCCACCAGGCACCGGCTTCCCTCGTCGCGTGCTCACTCCTCCGTCGCTCCGCGCGCTCCTCAGTCCAGCCGACGCCGCGCAC
>NZ_JBFAGB010000029.1:0-104314 GCF_040639875.1 Actinomadura sp. NPDC023710 | reverse complement strand
GCTTCCCTCGTCGCGTGCTCACTCCTCCGTCGCTCCGCGCGCTCCTCAGTCCAGCCGACGCCGCGCACCTCGCGGGCCTCATCGCCTCGCCTCCGCCCGGCGGTGGCGCGGCTCGCTTCTCCCGCCCCGTCGTGCCGGGCTCACGCGGCCCCTGCTGCCTGCTCGACGGCGGCGAGGGCATCGCCGATCGCGGCGGGGTTGGCGCCGCCCCCCTGGGCCAGGTCGTCCTTGCCGCCGCCGCCTCCGCCGAGCGCCTTGGCGGCCAGGCCGACGAGCGCGCCCGCCTTGAGGCCGCGGTCGCGTGCGCCCTGGGTGACGGCGATGACCACGACGGGACGGTCCTTCGGCACGCCGGCGACCATCACGACCGCGGGGCGCGCGGTGAGGCGGCCGCGGATGTCGACGGCGAGCTTGCGCAGGTCGTCGGCGCCGGTGCCGTCGGGGGCGCGGTGCCCCACGAACGCGGTGCCGCCCACGTCCTTGGCGCCCTCCGCGAGGGACCCGGCGATCGCGAGGACCTGCTGCGAGCGCAGCTTCTCCAGCTCCTTCTCGGCGTCCCGCAGCCGGGAGACCACGCCGGAGAGGCGTTCGGGCAGCTCCTCCTTGCGGGTCTTCATCTGCTCGGCGAGCTGCGCCACGAGGACGCTCTCGCGGGCCAGGAAGCGGAAGGCGTCGATGCCGACGAGCGCCTCGACGCGCCGGACGCCGGCGCCGATGGACGACTCGCCCAGCACCTTGACCAGGCCGAGCTGCCCGCTCCGGGCGACGTGGGTGCCGCCGCACAGCTCGCGGGAGTAGTCGCCGACCTCGACGACCCGGACCTCGTCGCCGTACTTCTCGCCGAACAGCGCGAGCGCGCCCATCGCGCGGGCCTCGTCGATCGAGGTGTGGAAGGCGCGCACGTCCAGGTCGCCGACCAGGACCTCGTTGACCTCGTCCTCGACGTCGCGCAGCACGCTCGCGGGGACGGCCCCGGAGGCGGTGAAGTCGAACCGGAACCGGCCGGGCGAGTTCTCCGAGCCGGCCTGCGCGGCGGACTCGCCGAGCGCGCGGCGGAACCCGGCGTGCACCATGTGGGTGGCGGTGTGCGACCGGGAGATCGCCCGGCGCCGCTCCACGTCGACCTCGGCGTAGGCCGAGTCGCCGGCCTGCGCCTCGCCGCTGCGGACCCGCCCGCGGTGCACGATGAGCCCGGCGAGGGGCGCCTGCACGTCGGTCACCTCGACCACGGCGCCGTTGCCGAACCGGATCAGGCCGTGGTCGGCGAGCTGGCCGCCGCCCTCGGCGTAGAACGGGGTGCGGTCGAGGACGACCTCGACCTCGGTGCCCTCCCCCGCGGCGGGCGCGTTGGCGCCGTTCACCAGCAGCCCCACGAGACGGGCGTCGCCGGCGAGGCTGCCGTAGCCGGTGAAGTCGACCCTGCCGCCGGCGCCGGTGAGCAGCTCGTCCAGGACGGACACGTCGAGGTTGCCGGTCTTCTTGTCGCGGGCGTCCTTCTTCGCGCGGTCCCGCTGCTCCTTCATGAGCCGGCGGAAGCCCTCCTCGTCCACCTGGAGGCCCTGCTCGGACGCCATCTCCAGGGTGAGGTCGATCGGGAAGCCGTAGGTGTCGTGCAGCTTGAACGCCTGGTCGCCCGCCAGGGTCGCGCCGCCGGAGCGCCGGGTGTCCTCGACGGCGGTGTCGAAGATCGCGGTGCCGGTGCGCAGCGTCTGGAGGAAGGAGTCCTCCTCGGCGTCGATGACGGTGTGGATGTTGGCGGCGGTGCGCACCAGCTCCGGGTACTGCTCGCCCATCGCCTGGATCGCGACGGCGGTCAGCTCGTGCATGAGCCCGGCGTCCTGCCCGCCGAGCAGGCGCAGGTTGCGGATGGAGCGGCGCAGGATGCGGCGCAGCACGTAGCCGCGGCCCTCGTTGCCGGGGCGGATGCCGTCGGCGACCATCATCGTGCCGCTGCGGACGTGGTCGGCGACGACGCGCAGCGACACGTCCGCGCGGTGGTCGCGCCCGTAGGAGGTGCCGGTCAGCCCGGCGGCGCGGTCGAGGACCCGCCAGAGGGTGTCGGTCTCATAGATGTTGTCGACGCCCTGAAGGATCGCCGCCATGCGCTCCAGGCCCATGCCGGTGTCGATGTTCTTGGCCGGCAGGTCGCCGAGGATCGGGAAGTCGGTCTTGCTCTCCCCGGGGCCCCGCTCGAACTGCATGAAGACGAGGTTCCATACCTCCAGGTAGCGGTCCTCGTCGGCGACCGGGCCGCCCTCGCGGCCGTACTCGGGGCCTCGGTCGTAGTAGATCTCCGAGCAGGGGCCGCACGGGCCGGGCACGCCCATCGACCAGAAGTTGTCCTCCATGCCGCGCCGCTGGATGCGGTCGAGGGGGACGCCGACCTTGTCGTGCCAGATGCTCTGGGCCTCGTCGTCGTCCTTGAAGACGGTGACCCACAGCTTCTCCTCGGGAAACCCGAAGCCGCCGTCGACCCGCGACCGGGTCAGCAGCTCCCAGGCGAACGGGATCGCCTGCTCCTTGAAGTAGTCGCCGATGGAGAAGTTGCCCAGCATCTGGAAGAAGGTGGCGTGCCGGGTGGTCCGGCCGACCTCCTCGATGTCGGGCGTGCGCACGCACTTCTGGGCGCTCGTCATCCGCTGGGACGGAGGGGTGCGCTGGCCGAGGAAGTACGGCTTGAAGGGGACCATGCCGGCGTTGACCAGAAGCAGGGTCGGGTCCTCGGCGACCAGGCTGGCCGAGGGCACCACCGTGTGCCCGCGCTCCTCGAAGAATCCGAGGAAGCGGCGCGCGACCTCTGCCGACTCCATATCAGTGGCCATCCTTGTCGTTCTCGATGATCGTGTATCTCGCCTTGAGCACGCGGCGGGCCTGCGGCCCCCCGCCGTCCGGCGGGGCCTGGTCCATGCGGACGGCCTCGCGCAGCTCCTCCTCACGGGCCCGCATCTCGGTACGGACGTCGGAGGCGAAAAGCCTCAGCCGCTCGCCGGCGCCCTGCCCGGTCGACACCGCCCGCGCCGCCACGCCCTCGGGCGACCAGGCGCGCGCGAAGCGCTCCACGCGCCGCTTGACGCGGTGCGAGGCGTAGACGCCGGCGCCGGCGCCGACCGAGAGCCAGAACAGCCGCCTCATTTGCGCCCCCTCCCCGGGGAGCGGGCCGGCAGCTCCGGACGTCCGGACGCGGCGCGCTCCTCCCCGTCGCGGTTGCCGAGGGCCTTGCGGACGCCGTAGGAGAAGGCGGCGGCCTTCACCAGCGGCCCGCCGACCACCGAGGTCATCACGGTGGTGACGGCCGAGACGTTCTGGGTGACGCCGGCGACCTGCCTGGTGATGACGTCGGTGCGGCCGAGCTGCTCGTTGGCGCGCTTCACCGTCCGGGTCATGTCGTCCATCAGCGGGCCGGCCTGCTCGCCGATGTCGCGGACGAGCTCGCTGGCCTCGCCGAGGAGCTTGGAGAGCTTCAGCAGGGTGAGAGCGACGAACGAGACGAGCACCGCCCAGAACACGGCCACGATGAGGCCTGCTAGCTGTCCACCAGTAAGCATCAGGGCTTTCCGTTCACGTGAGGTCGGCACGGGGCCGGGCATGGCCTGACAGACCTTACCGGTCCACCAGGCCGCATGGCGGGAGCACCGGGCGGCGGAGAACGATCATCGCCGGTCCCCGGCGCCGCGCAGCACGGAGCGGATCCGCGCGAGCACCTCGGTGAACCGGGCTTCCGCGCCGTGCCTGGTCGGGCGATAGTACTCCCGTCCGTCGACCGCGTCGGGCGCGTACTGCTGGCGGACCACGCCACCGGGGTGCTCGTGCGCGTACTTGTAGCCCTGCCCGTGCCCGATCTTCGCGGCGCCCTTGTAGTGGGCGTCGCGCAGGTGCCCCGGGACGGGGCCGGCGAGCCCCTTGCGGACGTCGCCGAGCGCGCCGTCCACCGCCGTGATCACCGCGTTGGACTTCGGCGCGAGGGAGAGGTGGATCACCGCCTGGGCCAGGTTGATGCGGGCCTCGGGCAGGCCGACGAACTCCACCGCCTGCGCGGCGGCGACCGCGGTCTGCAGCGCGGTCGGGTCGGCCATGCCGACGTCCTCGCTGGCGTGCACGATCAGCCGCCGGGCGATGAACCGGGCGTCCTCGCCGGCCTCGATCATGCGGGCGAGGTAGTGCAGCGCCGCGTCGACGTCGCTGCCGCGGATGCTCTTGATGAACGCGCTGATGACGTCGTAGTGCTGGTCGCCCTCGCGGTCGTAGCGGACGGCGGCCCGGTCGACGGCCTTCTCCAGCACGTCCGGGTCGATCGCCCCGCCGTCGTCGACGACGAGCGCGGCGGCCTCCAGGTAGGTGAGGGTGCGGCGGGCGTCGCCGCCGGCCAGCCGGACGAGGTGGTCCTCGGCGGCGGGGTCGAGGGTGACCGCCCCGTTCAGCCCGCGCTCCTCGGTGAGGGCGCGGCGGATCACCTCGCGCAGGTCGTCCTCGCCGAGCGGCTCCAGGGTGAGCAGCAGCGAGCGCGACAGCAGCGGGCTGATGACGGAGAAGAACGGGTTCTCGGTGGTGGCGCCGATGAAGGACACCCAGCGGTTCTCCACGGCGGGCAGCAGGGCGTCCTGCTGGGCCTTGTTGAAGCGGTGCACCTCGTCGACGAACAGGACCGTCTGCCGTCCCGTCATGCCGAGCTCCCGGCGCGCCAGGTCGATCTCGGCGCGGACGCGCTTGACGCCGTCGCTGACCGCGGAGACCTCCACGAAGCGGCGCGAGGTGACGTGGCTGACGACGGTGGCGAGGGTGGTCTTGCCCGTGCCCGGCGGGCCCCACAGCACGAGCGACATCGGCACGTCACGGTCGACGAGCTGCCGGATCGGCGTGCCCGGGCCGAGCAGGTGGCCCTGCCCGACGACCTCGTCCAGGGCGCGGGGGCGCATCCGGACGGCGAGGGGCTGCTCCGCGCCGCCACGGGCGGGCGCCGCCGGCGGCTTCGCCCGCGCCTCCGCCGGGACCGCCCCGTCCCGCTCCGGAGCGTCGAAAAGGCCCTCCGGCTCGCCCGATTCCGCCCTGCTGGTCACGCTCCGACACTATCTCGCGGCGCGGACAGTCCCGGACGGTCCCGCAGGCCCGCGGGCGGCTGGCAGTTCCCCGCACACGCAGTCTCCGCACGCGCGTCCGGCGGGTGGGAACCCGGAGGACGGCTGCGGCGTTGGAACAGCCCGGAAGACGCGACCAGGAGCGTGACGGTGTCCGGTACGGCCCCCCGTCGACGCCACGGGCTGGCAGGGCTGCTCGTGGCGCTGTTCGTCGTGGGCGGGCTGGTGTTCAGCTACGGGCTGGGCCATGCGCCCCCGGCGCGCGTGTGCACCCAGCACGCCGTGAGCGTTCCCGTCGGCGCCGTCTTCGCGTCCACGGGCCACGAGCAGCCGGGGACCGACGCAACGCCGCTCCGCGGCTTTCAGGGCCCCGCACAGGGCGCGCCGGCCGCCTCCCCGATGAAGGTGCCCGCACCCGTCCCCTCGGACGCGTGCCTGTGCCTGGCCGTCCTGTTCACCCTCGTCCTGCTGGGCCTGGCCGCCGTGCTGCGCCGGCCCGTCTCGCGCCTGCCCGCCCGCCTCGGCTGGACGTTCGCCCCGCCGCCCTGTACCCGGCTCGTCCCCGCGTCCGCGCCCTCCCTCCAGGTTCTCCGGCTGTAAACGGACCGGCCCTTCGGCCGTTCGCACCGCCCGCATCATGCCTGTGCCCGATGCGGCGCTGCCCTGTCCGTTCACATCCACAGCACCCCTGAGAGGCCGCCGGCATGTCCAAGAGCGCCCGCAACAAGAACGCGCGTAACCAGAACGCGCGTAACCAGAACGCGCGTAACCAGAACGCGCGTAACCAGAACGCGCGTAACCAGAACGCGCGCGGCAACACCGCCAAGAAGAACGCGCTGACACAGCGCGAGGTCCCGTGGGGAGGCATCGCGTTCTTCGCCGTGATCGGCCTGGTGGCGGTCGTCGCCGTCGGCCTCACGTTCATGCAGACCAGGTCGTCGTCCGCCGACGGCTCCTCCTCCATCCGCGGCCTGGTGACCAAGGACGGCCTCGGCCGCGGCCACGTCGGCGGCAGCGTCAAGTACGACACCGGTCCGCCGATGGGCGGCGACCACTACCCCGTCTGGCAGAACTGCGACGGCCGCGTCTACGAGACGCCGCTGCTGAACGAGCACGCCGTCCACTCGCTGGAACACGGCGCCGTCTGGATCACCTACCGGCCCGGCCTTCCCGCGGACCAGCTCGGCGTGCTCAAGGGGAAGGTCACCGCGACCGACTACACGCTGCTCAGCCCCTACCCGGACCAGGACTCGCCGGTCACGCTCACCGCGTGGGGCAGGCAGGTGAAGCTCCAGCAGGCCACCGATCCGCGGGTGGACCGGTTCCTGCGGGCCTTCGTGAAGGGCCCGCAGACCCCCGAGCCGGGCGCGGCCTGCTCCGGCGGCAAGGACACCCCGTGAGCGAGGGCGCCGCCGCGCCGCGGGGGCGGCGGGCCACCGTCGTCCTCGCGGCCCTGGTCCTGCTCGCCGGCGCCGTCCTGGTGGCGCTCGCCGTCTCCGGCTCGGAACGGCCCGGCACGGACGGCCCCGAGGCCGGGTTCGCCCGCGACATGAGCGCGCACCACGCCCAGGCGGTGGAGATGTCGTTCATCATCAGGGACCGCACGGACGATCCCGGGACGAGGCTGCTGGCCTACGACGTCATCAACACCCAGTCCGCCCAGATCGGCATGATGACGGCCTGGCTGGACGAGTGGGGCGTGCCGAAGGCCGACCCGTCCGGCCGCATGCGCTGGATGTCCGGCCACGGCGGCCACGGCGGCGGCGGGGCCGCGATGCCGGGCATGGCGACGCGCGGTCAGCTCGCCGAACTGGAGAAGGCATCCGGCCGCACCGCCGAGGTGCTGTTCCTGAAACTGATGATCGCGCACCACCGCGGCGGCGTGGGCATGGCGCGGGCGGCGCTGGAGCGCACGGGGCACGACCGGGTGCGGCGGCTGGCCCGCACGATGGTGGAAGGGCAGCAGGCGGAGATCACGCAGATGAACGCGATGCTCCGGCAGCGCGGCTCCCCCGCCGTGTGACCCGGTCCCCGCGAGGTTCGCGATAGCGCTTGACAGCGCCGCCGGATCGCGCGTCACTGACCACCATGGCTCACAACCTCAGCGGCTACCACCGGGCCCTCGACCTCTTCGAGGGCCTGGTGGCCGGCGTCCCCCGCGACGGGTGGGACGCGCCGTCGCCCTGCTCGGGGTGGACCGCCCGGGACGTCGCCGGCCACGTGACCGGCGGCCAGTTCCTGGTCCGGGCGCTGGCCACGGGACAGCCCGAGCCGGACGTCAACACCGACCCCGCGCGGTTCGTCGCGGGCGACGTCCTGATGAGCTGGCGGACGGCCCGCAAGGAGTGCGCGGCGGCCCTCACCCCCGACGCGCTCCGCCGCCCCATCCCGTTCGACGGGCTGGGCGAGCTGCCGCTGGGCGACTTCCTGGAGGCCTACATCCTGGAGCCGCTGACGCACGCCTGGGACCTGGCCCGGGCGACGGGCCAGCCGGCGCGCCTCGACCCCGACCTCGTCCACCACGCGTTCGCGACGGCCCAGGTGGTCGCCGCCTCACTGCGGACCGAGGGGCATCTGGCGCCGCCCCTGCCCGCGCCGCGCGGCGCGGACGAGCAGACGCGCATGCTCGCCTTCCTGGGCCGGACGGCCTGAAGGCGGCGGCGAGAGGGTCAGGAGAACTCGGCGAGGGTGCGCTCGGCCTCTTCGAGCCAGGCGCGACGGGCGCTGAGGGCCTCCTCGGCCTCCTTGACGTCCTTCTGGCGTCCGGCCTCACGGGCCTTGCCGAGCCGCTTCTCCAACTGCTCGATGGAGCTGCGCAGCTGGCCCACCGTGGCCTCGGCGCGGGCGCGGGCCTCGGGGTTGGTGCGGCGCCACTCGTTCTCCTCGGCGGAGCGGACGGCCTCCTCGATCTTGCGGAGCCGCCCCTCGAGACGGTCGCGCTGGTCGCGCGGCACCATCCCGGCGGCCTCCCAGCGCTCCTGGATCGCGCGCAGGGACTGGCGGGCCTGCCGGACGTCCCGCACCGGCAGCAGCCGCTCGGCCTCGGCGAGGATCTTCTCCTTCTCCTCGGCGTTGCCGCGGAACTCGGCGTCACGCTCGGCGAACGCCGCGCTGCGGGCCTGGAAGAAGGTGTCCTGGGCGCCCTTGAAGCGGGCCCACAGGTCCTCCTCGGCGTCCCGGGAGGCGCGCCCGGCGAGCTTCCAGCGGCGCATCAGGTCGCGGTAGGCGGCGGCAGTGTCGCCCCAGTCGGTGGAGCCCGCCATCGCCTCGGCCTCGGCGACGAGGCGCTCCTTGTCCCGCCGGGCCTCCTCGCGCTGGTCGTCGAGGGTGGCGAAGTAGGCCTTGCGGCGCTTGGTGAAGGCGTTGCGGGCGGCCGACAGGCGCTTCCACAGCGTGGTCTCGGTGGGGCGGTCGATGCGGTCGGCGGCCTTCCACTCCTCGACCAGGAGGCGCAGGCGCTCGCCGCCGTTCTTCCAGTGCGTCTCCTCGACGGCGATGCGCTCGGCCTCGGCGACGATCCGCTCCTTGATCTCGCGGGCCTCGTGCCGGTGCTGCTCGCGCTGGGCCTTGACCTCCTCGCGGCGGCGCCCGACCTGCTCCGACAGGCCCTCCAGGCGACGCAGGAGGGCGCCGAGGTCGCCGACGGCGTGCGCCTCGGCGACGGCCTCGCGCAGCCGGTCGATGCCCTGCTGGGCCTGGGCCGGCTGCAGGTCGGTGGTGCGGACCCGCTGTTCGAGCAGGCCGATCTCGGTGACGAGCGCGTCGTACTTGCGCTTGAAGTAGGCCAGGGCCTCTTCGGGCGCGCCCGCCTGCCAGGAGCCGACGATCCGCTCGCCGTCGGCCGTCCTGACATAGACGGTGCCGTCCTCGTCCACCCGGCCCCAGGGATCGGTCGCGCTGGACACCTTGCCTCCTGAATCGCGGGCCCGGACGCGCTCACGGCGACCGGACCCTCCACACCTTAGTATCCCGTTCGCCTATTTCCCGGCGATCGTGACGTCCTGGATCTCTACCTTCTTCTTGGGCTTGCCGTCGCCCTTCGGGTCCGAGCCCGCGTCAGCGATCTTCTTCAGCACGTCCAGTCCCTTGGTGATCTTCCCGAACACCGTGTAGTCCGGCGGGAGCTGCGAGTCCTTGTAGACCATGAAGAACTGGCTGCCGTTGGAGTCCGGCAGGCTGCTGTGCGCCATGGCGAGCGTGCCCTCGGTGTACATGGCGCCTTCGGTGTTCTCGTTGGCGAACTGGTAGCCCGGCCCGCCGGTGCCCTTCGCGGTCGGGTCGCCGCACTGCAGGACGTTGAGCCCGCCGCTCGTCAACCGGTGGCACGAGGTCTTGTCGAAGAAGTTCTTCTGCGCCAGGTACGTGAAGGAGTTGACCGTGCACGGCGCCTTGCCGCCGTACAGCTGCACCTCCACGTCGCCCTGGTTGGTCTTCATCGTCGTCTGGACGATGTCGGTGTAGGCGGGCTTGCCCGCCGGGGTGCCGATGCCCTTGGGCGCGCCGTCCTGCTGGGCCGCCTTGTAGGTGCACTTGGGCCCGGCGGCGGTGGACTCGTCGTCCTTGGTGAGCACCATGAACGCGGCGCCGCCGACGACGATGACCGCCACCACCGCCGCGGCGGTGATGATCTTGAGTCGGCGCGCCCGCGCCGCCTCCTGCGCCTGCCGCTGCTGCTGGCGCTCGTAGCGCTGCCGCGCGAGCTGCTTCTTGCGGTCCTTCGCCGCCACGTACCTCGCCTCTCCGGTGTGATCAGGTGAACGTGCAGCGCATAGTAGCGGTACCCGGGAGTAAAAGCGTCTCCGCGTTCAGGGAGCGCTTTCCCGCCCGGCCGCGCCCCGGCGGGCCGCGCCCCGCGACACGTCGGCCGCGCCAACTCGTTCGCGGTGGCCGTGGCCGCGCCGGTACCCTCGAACACGCCCACCCGAGATGGTTCAAAGGAAGGACGACCGTGCTCGTCGCCGGGTTCCCCGCTGGATCGTTCGCCGCGAACTGCTACGTCGTGGCGCCCGCCGCCGGTGAGGAGTGCGTGATCATCGATCCCGGCCAGGACGCCGAGGGCGGGATCGAGGAGATCCTGCGCGAGCACCGGCTGAAGCCGGTCGCGGTGCTGCTGACGCACGGCCATCTCGATCACGTCTGGTCGGTGGCCCCGGTCTGCGGCGCCAAGGACGTCCCGGCCTACGTCCACCCCGACGACCGCGACCTGCTGACCGATCCGGCCAAGGGCCTGTCCCTGGGCGCCGGGCAGCAGCTGTTCGGCGGGCTGGAGCTGTCCGAGCCGGACGACGTGCGCGAGCTGGCCGACGGGTCGGTGCTGGAGCTGGCCGGGCTGAGCTTCACCGTCGACCATGCGCCGGGCCATACGCCCGGGTCGGTGACGTTCCGGACGCCGAAGGCGCAGCAGATCCCGGACGTGATGTTCACCGGCGACCTGCTGTTCGCCGGCTCCATCGGGCGCACCGACCTGCCGGGCGGATCGTACGAGCAGATCCTCGCCAGCCTGTCCCGGGTGTGCCTCACGATGCCCGACGAGACGGCCGTCCTGCCCGGCCACGGCGACCAGACCACAATCGGCCGCGAGCGCGCGACCAACCCGTTCCTCTCGGAGTTGGTCCCCGCGGACGGACCTGACAAGGGATTCTGATCTAAAACACCATGAGTTCGAGTTTCCGGGCCCCAAAGGGGGTCAGCGAGTACGTCCCGCCGCGCGCGGATCTCTTCTACGCCATCCGGGAGGCGTTCGCCGAGCAGGCGAGGCTGGCCGGGTACGGGTATCTGGAACTGGCGGTGTTCGAGGACACCAACCTGTTCCGGCGCGGCGTCGGCGAGTCCACCGACGTCGTGTCCAAGGAGATGTACACCTTCGAGGACAGGGGCGGCCGGTCGCTGACGCTGCGCCCCGAGTTCACCGCGTCGGTGCTGCGCTCCGTCCTGGAGAACAACCTGCACAAGGGCTCGCTGCCGGTGAAGGTGTGGACGACCGGGGCCGCGTTCCGGGCCGAGCGCCCGCAGCAGGGCCGCTACCGGCAGTTCTACCAGCTCGACCTGGAGGCGATCGGCAGCGAGGACCCGCAGGTCGACGCCGAGACGATCGCGATCGCGTGGAACTGGTACCGGTCCCTCGGCCTGACCCGGGTGCGGCTGCTGCTGAACTCGCTCGGCTGCAAGGAGTGCCGCCCCGCCTACCGGGCCCTCCTGCAGGACTTCCTGCGCGGCCTGGACCTTGACGAGGACACCCGCGCCCGCGTCGAGATCAACCCGCTGCGGGTGCTGGACGACAAGCGTCCCAAGGTCCGCGAGCAGCTCGCGGGCGCCCCGCTGATGGCCGACCACCTGTGCCCGGCGTGCAAGGCGCACCACGACCGCGTCCGGGAACTGCTCGCCGACCTCGGCATCGCGTGGGAGGACACCCCCACCCTCGTCCGCGGCCTGGACTACTACACCCGCACCACCTACGAGTTCGACCACCCGCTGCTCGGCGCCCAGTCCGGCATCGGCGGCGGCGGCCGCTACGACGGGCTGTCGGAGGACATCGGCGGCCCCCCGCTGCCCGGCATCGGGTTCGGGCTCGGCCTGGACCGCACGATCCTCGCCCTGGAGGCCGAGTCGTCGGACGAGGCGGGCCCCGCGTTCGCCGCCAAGCCGCGCTGCGAGGCGTTCGGCGTGGCGCTCGGCGACACCGCCGAGCGGCGCCTTTTCGCGCTCGTCGCCGAGCTGCGCAGCGCCGGGATCGCCGCCGACATGGCGTTCGGCGGCAAGAGGCTGAAGGGCGCCATGAAGGACGCGGACCGCTCGGGCGCCCGGTACGCCGTGATCCTCGGGGAGCGAGATATCGCGGACGGCGTCGCCCAGGTCAAGGACCTGGCCGAGGGCGAGCAGACCGCCGTCCCGCTCACCGACCTCACCACGACGTTGAAGGAAAGGCTCTCGAAATGATCCGCACCCACGAGGCGGGGACGCTCCGCAAGGAGCACGCCGGGCAGCAGGTAACGCTGGCCGGCTGGGTCGGGCGCCGCCGCGACCACGGCGGCGTCACGTTCATCGACCTGCGCGACGCCTCCGGAACCGCGCAGGTCGTCTTCCGCGAGGAGGACACCGCGCACGACCTGCGCGCCGAGTACTGCGTCAAGGTCGTCGGCGAGGTCCGCGTCCGGCCTGAGGGCAACGAGAACCCCGAACTGCCCACCGGCGGGGTCGAGGTCGCCGCCGCCCGCATCGAGGTGCTCTCCGACGCGGCGCCGCTGCCGTTCCCCATCGAGGGCGACGTCAACGTCAACGAGGAGATCCGCCTCAAGTACCGCTACCTCGACCTGCGCCGCGAGAGCGTCGCGCGGGCGATGAAGGTCCGCTCGGAGGCCTCGTTCCTGACGCACGAGGTGATGCGCGCGCACGGCTTCGTGAACGTCGAGACGCCCACCCTCACCCGGTCCACCCCGGAGGGCGCCCGCGACTTCCTCGTCCCCGTCCGGCTCAAGCCGGGCCACTGGTACGCGCTCCCGCAGTCGCCGCAGCTGTTCAAGCAGCTCCTCATGGTCGGCGGCCTCGAACGCTACTACCAGATCGCCCGCTGCTACCGCGACGAGGACTTCCGCGCCGACCGGCAGCCCGAGTTCACCCAGATCGACATCGAGATGTCGTTCGCCGAGCAGGACGACGTCCT
This sequence comes from Actinomadura sp. NPDC023710, assembly GCF_040639875.1. NCBI lineage: Bacteria > Bacillati > Actinomycetota > Actinomycetes > Streptosporangiales > Thermomonosporaceae > Actinomadura > Actinomadura sp. NPDC023710. The sequence goes on along the minus strand of NZ_JBFAGB010000029.1, from coordinate 91,582 downwards.
GTCGGTCGGCGAGGACCTCGTGGCGCGCCTGTGGAAGGAGATCGCCGGGTACGAGATCCCCCGCCCGATCCCCCACATCACCTACGCCGACGCGCTGGCCCGCTACGGCTCCGACAAGCCCGACCTGCGGTTCGGCAACGAGCTGACCGACATGACCGAGTACTTCGCCGGCACGTCGTTCCGCGTGTTCCAGGCCCCCTACGTCGGCGCGGTCGTCATGCCCGGCGGCGCGTCCCAGACCCGCAAGGAGCTGGACGGCTGGCAGGACTGGGCGAAGGCCCGCGGCGCCCGCGGCCTCGCCTACGTGCTCGTCCAGGAGGACGGCACCCTCGGCGGCCCGGTCGCCAAGAACCTCTCCGACGCCGAAAAGGAGGGCCTCGCCGCCAAGACCGGCGCCTCCCCCGGCGACGCGGTCTTCTTCGGCGCCGGCAAGCGGCACTCCACCCAGGAGCTCCTCGGCGCCGCGCGCCTGGAGATCGGCCGCCGCCGCGACCTGATCGACGAGTCCGCCTGGAAGTTCGTCTGGGTCGTGGACGCGCCGATCTTCGAGCCCGTCGAGGACGACAAGGGCGAGCAGGTCGGCTGGACGTCGGTGCACCACCCGTTCACCGCGCCCAAGCCCGAGTACGCCGACACCTTCCAGGAGGACCCGGGCACCGCCCTCGCCGACGCCTACGACCTCGTCCTGAACGGCAACGAGATCGGCGGCGGCTCCATCCGTATCCACCGGGCCGAGATGCAGCAGCGCGTCTTCGACGTGCTGGGCCTGTCCAAGCAGGAGGCGGAGTCCAAGTTCGGCTTCCTGCTGGAGGCGTTCAAGTTCGGCCCGCCGCCGCACGGCGGGATCGCGTTCGGCTGGGACCGGGTGGTCATGCTCCTCGCCCGCCAGGAGTCGATCCGCGATGTGATCGCCTTCCCGAAGGCCGCCTCCGGCTACGACCCCCTGACCGCCGCGCCGACCCCCATCACCCCGGAGCAGCGCGCGGAGGCCGGCGTCGACTTCGTCCCCGAGGACGAGCCCGCCGAGAACTGACCCGTACGCGAGAGGGCGGCCGCAGACGCGGCCGCCCTCTCGCGTACGTGCTCCTACTTGGTGGCGCCGCTCGTCACCCGGTAGACGTCGTAGACGCCGTCGATGGAGCGGACGGCCTTCAGGACGTGGCCGAGATGCTTCGGGTCGCCCATCTCGAAGGTGAAGCGGCTGACGGCGACGCGGTCGCGGGTCGTGGTGACCGACGCCGACAGGATGTTGACGTGCTGGTCGGACAGGACGCGGGTCACGTCCGAGAGCAGGCGGGGCCGGTCGAGCGCCTCCACCTGGATCGCGACGAGGAACACCGAGTCCTCGCCCGGGGACCACTTGACGTCGATCAGCCGGTCCGGCTGCGACCTCAGGCTCTCGACGTTGGCGCAGTCGGAGCGGTGGACGGAGACGCCGTGGCCGCGGGTCACGAAGCCGACGATGTCGTCGCCGGGGACCGGGGTACAGCAGCGCGACAGCCGGATCCACACGTCGGGGTCGTCGGCGACGACGACGCCCGGGTCGCCCGCGGGGCGGCTGCGCTTGCGGCGCGTCGGCAGCGCGATCTCGGCGAGATCCTCTTCGGCGCTCTCCACGCCGCCGAGGGCGTCCACCAGGCGCTGCACGACGTGCTGCGCGGAGACCTGGCTCTCGCCCACCGCCGCGTACAGCGACGACACGTCCGGGTAGCGCATGTCGCGGGCGAGGGCGAGGAGGGCCTCGCCGGACATCATCCGCTGCAGCGGCATGTTCTGCTTGCGCATCGCGCGGGCGATGGCGTCCTTGCCGGACTCGATCGCGGTGTCGCGGCGCTCCTTGGAGAACCAGTGCTTGATCTTGTTGCGGGCGCGGGCGCTCTTGACGAAGCCGAGCCAGTCGCGGCTCGGGCCCGCGTCCTGCGACTTGGAGGTGAAGACCTCGACGGTGTCGCCGTTGTCGAGGGTCGATTCGAGGGGGACGAGGCGCCCGTTGACGCGGGCGCCGATACATCGGTGCCCGACCTCGGTGTGGATCGCGTACGCGAAGTCGACGGGGGTGGCGCCCTGCGGCAGCGCGATCACGTCGCCCTTCGGCGTGAAGACGAACACCTCGGAGACCGACAGGTCGAAGCGCAGTGACTCCAGGAACTCGGCCGGGTCGGCGGTCTCCTTCTGCCAGTCGAGGAGCTGGCGCAGCCACTGCATGTCACCGGCCTTGCGGCCGCCGACCGTCTCCTCCTTGTACTTCCAGTGCGCGGCGACGCCGTACTCGGCGCGGCGGTGCATGCCCCAGGTGCGGATCTGCAGCTCGACGGGCTTGCCCTCCGGGCCGATCACCGTCGTGTGCAGCGACTGGTACATGTTGAACTTCGGCATCGCGATGTAGTCCTTGAACCGGCCGGGAACCGGGTTCCACCGCGCGTGGATCGAGCCGAGGGCGGCGTAGCAGTCGCGGACGCTGTCGACGAGGACCCGGATGCCGACCAGGTCGTAGATGTCGTCGAAGCTGACGTCCCGCGCGATCATCTTCTGGTAGATCGAGTAGTAGTGCTTCGGCCGGCCCGTCACGGTGGCCTTGATCCGGGCCTCGCGCAGGTCGGTGGAAACGTTCTCGATCACTTCCTGCAGGTAGACGTCGCGGCGCGGGGCGCGCTCGGACACCAGGCGGGCGATCTCGTCGAACCGCTTGGGGTACAGCGTGGCGAACGCGAGGTCCTCCAGCTCCCACTTCAGCGTGTTCATCCCGAGGCGGTGCGCGAGCGGCGCGAACACCTCCAGGGTCTCGCGGGCCTTCTTCTCCTGCTTGTGCCGCGGCATGTAGCGCAGCGTGCGCATGTTGTGCAGCCGGTCGCCGAGCTTGATCACCAGGACGCGGATGTCGCGGGACATCGCCACGACCATCTTGCGCACGGTCTCGGCCTCGGCGGCCTCCCCGTACTTGACCTTGTCGAGCTTGGTGACACCGTCGACCAGGGCGGCGATCTCGTCACCGAACTCGGCGCTCAGCTGGTCGAGGGTGTACGGGGTGTCCTCGACGGTGTCGTGCAGAAGCGCCGCGCAGAGCGTCTCGGTGTTCATGCCGAGCTCGGCGAGGATGGTGGTGACCGCGAGCGGATGGGTGATGTACGGGTCGCCGCTCTTGCGCTTCTGATGCCGGTGGTAGTGCGCGGCCACGTCGTAGGCGCGCTCGATGAGCCGGAGGTCCGCCTTCGGGTGCGTGTTGCGGACCGTCTTGATCAGTGGTTCGAGTACCGGGTTCATAGCGGGGCCGCGCTGGGCGCCCAACCTGGCGAGCCTACGGCGCACCCGGGCGGCGGACGGCGGGATCGTGGCCGGCGTGGGCCTGGACGGGACGGCGGGCCCGGACGCTTCATCGTCGTCCGGGGCGGCGCCAGGGTCTGGAGCTGGGGGAACATCGGATCTCGACGAGGGCTGGGCGGGCGGGGCGGACGCGGGCGTCCGCGCGGCGGGCTCGTCGGGCTCGGGCGGCCGGACGTCGGGCGGTGGGGGCGCGCGCCGCTCCTCGGCGGCGGTGTTCACCGCGTCGGTCGATACCACCTCACCTGGCACCCAGCCTCCCTAGTCCATCCCGGGCGCCGCACCCGCCGTCGCGCGGGCCGCGCCCGTTCCGACCGGACCCTGATGGCGTCAGTGTATCCGGCCCCTATTTCGTACTAGACCGTAACCAGGGAGTGAACGTCCAGATTCCCCAGCTTGTCGCGTCCGTGCAGGAACGACAGCTCGAGGAGGACCGACAACCCGACGACCTCGCCACCGCCCCGCCGCACGAGCTCGGCGGTGGCCCTGGCCGTCCCTCCGGTGGCCAGGACGTCGTCGACGATCAGCACCCGGTCGCCCGGTTCGAAGGCGTCGAGATGGATCTCGATCGTCTCGCTCCCGTACTCGAGATCATAGGTCTCCGCGTCCGTCGCCGAGGGCAGTTTCCCCTTCTTTCGCACCGGGACGAAGCCCGCCCCGAAGTGGTAGGCGACGGGCGCGGCGAGGATGAACCCGCGGGCCTCGATACCGACGATCTTGTCGATGGTGCCGCGGCCGTAGTGGTTCACCACGGCGTCGACCACCCCGGCGAACGCCACATGGTCGGCCAGCAGAGGGGTGATGTCCTTGAACATCACCCCCTGCTTGGGATAGTCGGGGATGTCGCGGATCCGCTCCTGGATCAGCTTGCCGAGGTCCACTCCGTCCCCGCCCTACTTGCCGCCGCGGCGCTGCTGCCGCGACCCGCGCTTCGGCTGCTGCCGCGACCCGCTCTGCACGACCTTCCGCACGGTGACCGTGCTGCGGATCTCCGGGGTGTCGTGCTCGGCGTCCTCGCCGGCGTCGTCGTCGGACGGGTCGTCCTCGGCCGAGGCGGCGGAGGCGCCGGCACCGGCCCTGACCTTGGCCTTCGACGCCCGCTTGGCGCTCTGCTCGCGCCGGGCGATGTTCTGCCGGAGCTGCTTGAACTTCGGCTCGCGCTCCTTGAACTGGACGAGCAGCGGCGTCGCCACGCAGATCGAGGAGTACGTGCCGACGATCATGCCGACGAACAGGGCGAGCGAGAGGTCCTTCAGCGTGCCCGCGCCGAACAGCGTCGTTCCGATGAACAGGATCGCGCCGACCGGCAGGATCGCCACCAGAGAGGTGTTCAGCGAGCGGACCAGGGTGCTGCTGAGCGCCTGGTTGGCGGCCTCGCTGTAGGTCATCTTGGAGGTCGGGCCGAGCGGCTTGGTGACCTCCTTGATCATGTCGAAGACGACGACCGCGTCGTACAGCGAGTAGCCGAGGATCGTCAGGAAGCCGAGCAGCGTGGCCGGGGTCACCTCGAAGCCCGACCAGGCGTAGATGCCCGCCGTGATCACCAGGTCGTGGACGAGCGCGACCACCGCGGCCACGGCCATCCGCCACTCGAACGCCACCGACAGGTAGGCGATGATCAAGATCATGAAGACGAGCAGCGCCTGCCAGGCCTTCTTCTGGATCTCACCGCCCCACGAGGCGCCGACGACCTGCGTGCTGACCTTGTCGGCGGGAACGGTCAGCTCCTTGGCGACGCTCGTCTTGACCTCGGTGACCTGGTCGGAGGACAGGCTCTCGGTCGTGACCCGCCAGTCGCCGCCCGCCTTCTGCACGATCACCTGGTGGGCGCCGCCGTCGCCGACGGCGCCGCGCACCTGCTCGATCGACGCGCTCGGCGCCTTGAAGGTGAAGACCGAGCCGCCCTTGAACTCCACGCCGAAGTTGAGGCCCTGCACCAGCAGGCCCGCGATCGACAGCGCCAGCAGCAGACCGGAGATCGTGTACCAGATCTTCGGCCGGCCGACGATGTCCGCGCTGATCTCGCCCCGGTAGATCCGGGAGATGGCCGCACGCGTTCCCATGCTCAGGCCTCCTGGCTCGTCGTGCGGGCGGCTGGGGCGGAGGTGTCCTGCGCCTTGTGCAGGCGCCTCGGATCGAGACCGGACATCGGATGCCCGCGTCCGAAGAAGTTCGTGCGCGCCAGCAGCGCGACCATCGGCTTGGTGAAGAAGAACACCACGATGACGTCGATGAGCGTCGTGAGACCCATCGCGAACGCGAACCCGGCCACGCCGCCGACCGCGAGGAAGTACAGCACCAGCGCCGCGAGGAAGGTGACGGCGTCGGCGACGAGGATGGTGCGCCGCGCCCGCTTCCAGGCGTTCTCCACCGACGAGCGCAGCTTGCGCCCCGCCCGCAGCTCGTCCCTCAGCCGCTCGAAGTAGACGATGAACGAGTCGGCGGTGATGCCGATGGACACGATCAGGCCGATGATGTGCGGCAGGGAGAGCCGGAAGCCCATCCCCTCACCGAGGATCACCACCGCCTCGTAGGTGATGACCGACGCCACGACCAGGCTGGACACCGCCACCAGGCCGAGGCCCCGGTAGTAGAACAGGCAGTAGAGCACCACCAGGCCGAGCCCGATCGCGCCGGCGATCAGCCCGCCGGTCAGCTGGTCGGAGCCCAGCGTGGACGACACCTCGTCGATGGAGCTCTGCTTGAACTCCAGCGGCAGCGCCCCGTACTTGAGCACGTTGGCGAGGTCGGTGGCGTACTGCTGGTCGAAGCTGTCGGGCGGGCCGTCGATGCTGGCGGTGCCGCCGGTGATGGCGCCCTCGCGGATGCTGGGCGCCGAGACGACCTGCCCGTCCAGGACGATCGCGACCTGCGCCTGCGGGGAGGACGGGTTCTGCTGGTAGGCCTGGGACGCGGCGGTGGTGACCTCGCCGAACTGGCGGGCGCCCGTGCCGTCGAACTTCAGCGAGACCGACCAGCTGGCCTGGCCCTGCTGGGCGTTCGGCGGCATCGCGGTCGCCGAGGAGACGTTCTCGCCCAGCACCCGGACCGGGCCGAGGATGTACTTGGCGGCCTGGCCGCTCTCCTCGTCCTGGTCGCAGGCGGCGACGAACTTGCGGTTCGGGTCGTTGGACCCCGGGGCCCGCCGGTCGCCGCCGTAGCAGTTCAGCGCCTCGAACTGGCTGATCACGGCCTTGTCGGTGACGCCCGGGTAGTCCTGCGTGGGAGCCGTGGGCTGCCCGGACGGCTGGCCCAGCGGCGAGGACGCCGACGGCGTCGACGACGGGGCGGCGGACCCGGACGGCTTGGGCGTCGGGGCCGTCAGCGCCCCCGACAGGGCCCGGCCGCGCGGGGTGGACGACGCCGACGGCGACGCGCTCCCCGAGGGCGAGGCCGACGCGGACGGCGACGGGCTCTTGCCCCCGTCCTTCTTCTCCCCCGTGCCCTTGGACGGGCTGGGGGACGGGGCGGGCACCGCCCCGCTCGACGGCTTGCCGTCGGCCACCGCGAACACCTGGCGGAACTGCAGCTTGGCCGTCGTCCCGATCAGGTTGACGACGCGGCCCTGCCCCTCACCGGGGACGTTCACCACGATGTTGTTGCTGCCCTGCTTGGCGACCTCGGCGTCGGACACCCCCAGACCGTTGACGCGCTTCGTCATGATCTTGACGGCCTGGTTCATCTGGTCGGCCGGGGGATTCTTGCCGTTCGCGGTCTTGGCCGTGAGCGTCACGGTCGTCCCGCCGGCGAGGTCCAGGCCCAGCTTGGGCTTCGTCTGCCCCTGCCAGACCGCCAGACCGGCCAGGACCACCATGATCGCGAAGAGCGCGAGGAGCGTGCGCCCGGGCTTGGGAGCATTTTTGGGCGGAGCCACTTGTCGTCGTACTTCCCGTCGTATCGTCGCCGTGAGAGGGGTCAGGCGGGCTTGTCGCCCGCCTCGACCTTCGCCTTCCCCTTCGGCTTGGACTCGGGCTCGCCGTCCTCGCCCGCGGTGTCCTCGCCCGCGGCTTCCGCGGCCTCGCCGTCCCCGTCCTTGGACAGGTCGACCTCGGAGCCGTCCTTGGACAGGTCGACGCGGTCGCCGTCCTCGTCGCGCTCCTCGTCCTCGATGTCCTCGTCGTGCTCGTCGTCGAGCTCCTCGGGCTCGTCGTCCTTGAGGACCTGCATGACGGCCTGCTTGACGAAGCGGACCTCGACGCCGTCGGCGATCTCCAGCACGATGCCGTCGTCGTCGACCGACACGACGGTCGCGCGCATACCGCTGGTCGTCAGGACGCGAGCGCCCGGTTCCATGGCGTTCTGCATCTGCATCTGCTCTTTCCGGCGCTTGCTCTGCGGCCGGATGAGCAGGAAGTAGAAGACCAGTGGCACGGCGAGGAGCAGGAGCAGGTTGAAGGACCCGCTACCGCCCGAGCCCGCCGCAAGAATAATGTCGCTGCCCATTACTGGGGCATCCTTCCGAAGTTGATTGCCCAGCCTGTGACCGGATCGGTCACGTGCCACGGGACCGCCGGCTGGAGACGGTGAACCAAGTCCCGGAGTCTAGAGAGTACGCGAGACCCCGGCAACGAGGCGACGATCGGCGACGCCGGGAAGTTCCCAACCCGTTATCAGATGATCACTATTCGGCCCGGCCCGTGTCCCCGTCCAGGTCGAACAGGGCGCCCGCCATCGGAGCCGTCGGCGGCTGGGGAAGCCCCAGGTGCGCCCACGCGGCGGCCGTGGCGACCCTTCCGCGCGGCGTCCTGGCGAGCAGCCCCTGCCGGACGAGGAACGGTTCCGCGACGACCTCGACGGTCTCGGGTTCCTCCCCCACCGACACGGCCAGCGTCGACAGGCCCACCGGCCCGCCGCCGAACTTGCGCATCAGCGACTCCAACACGGAGCGGTCGAGCCGGTCCAGGCCCCGCTCGTCCACCTCGTACAACGCCAGGGCCGCGCGGGCCGATTCCCGCGTGACCACGCCGTCGGCGCGCACCTCGGCGTAGTCGCGGACGCGGCGCAGCAGCCGGTTGGCGATGCGGGGCGTGCCGCGCGAGCGCCCGGCGACCTCGGCGGCGGCCTCTTCGGCGATCTCCACGTCCAGCAGCCGGGCGGACCGGTGGACGATGATCTCCAACTCGGCGGGCTCGTAGAAGTCCATGTGCGCGACGAAGCCGAACCGGTCGCGCAGCGGACCGGGCAGCATGCCGGCGCGCGTGGTGGCCCCCACCAGGGTGAAGGGGGCGATGTCCAGCGGGATCGCCGTCGCCCCGGGGCCCTTGCCGACGACGACGTCGACGCGGAAGTCCTCCATCGCCATGTAGAGCATCTCCTCGGCGGGCCGCGCCAGCCGGTGGATCTCGTCCAGGAACAGCACCTCGCCCTCGGCGAGGGTCGACAGCACGGCCGCGAGGTCGCCGGCCCGCTCGATCGCCGGCCCCGAGGAGATCCGCAGCGGCTGCCCCAGCTCCGCAGCGATGATCATGGCGAGGGTGGTCTTGCCGAGTCCGGGCCCGCCCGACAGCAGCACGTGGTCGGGGGTCCTGCCACGCCCCAGGGCGCCGTGCAGCACCAGCGAGAGCTGCTCACGGACCCGCTCCTGCCCGACGAAGTCGGCCAGCTTCTTCGGCCGCAGCGCGGCCTCGATCTGCTGCTCCTCGGCCCCGCCGGCGTCCGCGGACACCAGCCGCTCGGCCTCGTCGGCTCCGCTCATCCCCGCCCCCTGCGCCTCCCCCGGTCCACTGCCATTCATCCGTGTCTCCTGTGGGAGGCGACTCCCACACCCCCCGGTTCGCTACCGCTCATCCGTGTCTCCCGTGGGAGGCGACCCCCCACACCCCCAGGTTCGCTGCCACTCATCCGTGTCTCCCGTGGGAGGCGACCCCCCACACCCCCAGGTTCGCTACCGCTCATGGCTTGCTGAGCTTCTTCAAGGCCGACCTCAGCAGGGCCGCGACCGGGGGCGTCTCCCCGCCGTCGAGGTCGGCCGCGACCGCGTCCACGGCGGCGTCGGCGTCCCTGGCCGACCAGCCGAGGTTGACCAGGCCCATCTGCACCTGGTCGCGCCACGGCTCGGCGCGGGCCGGCGCGCGCAGGTCGCCGCCGTCGTCGCCGACCGGGCCGCCGAGGCGGTCCCGCAGTTCCAGGACGATGCGCTGCGCGCCCTTCTTGCCGATGCCGGGCACCTTGGTGAGCGCCGTCAGGTCCTCGGTGGACACGGCGCGGCGCAGCGCGTTCGGCGAGTGGACCGCCAGCATCGCCAGGGCGAGGCGGGGCCCGACGCCGCTGGCGGTCTGGAGCAGCTCGAAGACGGTGCGCTCGTCGTCGTCGGCGAACCCGAACAGCGTGAGGGAGTCCTCGCGGACGACGAGGGAGGTCGGCACCTGCGCCTGCTCCCCGACCCGCAGGCCGGCCAGCGTGGTGGGGGTGCACTGCACCGAGAGGCCGACGCCGTGCACGTCGATCACCGCCCCGTCGGGGCCCGCGGCGGCCACCCGGCCGCTGACGAAGGCGATCACTGGACGCTTCCTCCTCTGTTCCGGGCGGCGAGCCGCTCCCGTTCGGCCCTGGCCGCCTCCTCGATCCGCGACCGGTGCGCGTGCGCGAGCCGCCGCTGCGCTCCCCCGCGCCACACGTGGCAGATGGCCAGGGCGAGCGCGTCCGCGGCGTCCGCCGGCTTCGGCGCCGTCTCCAGGGACAGGAGCCGGGTCACCATCCTGGTCACCTGCGCCTTGTCGGCGCGGCCGTTCCCGGTGACGGCGGCCTTGGCCTCGCTGGGGGTGTGCAGCGCGACGGGCAGGCCGCGCCGGGCGGCCAGCAGCATGGCGATCCCGGCGGCCTGGGCCGTGCCCATCACGGTCCGCACGTTGTGCTGGGAGAACACGCGCTCGACGGCGACGGCGTCGGGGCGCAGCTCGTCCATGACCGCCGCGATGCCCGTCTCGACGCCCAGCAGGCGCAGGGCGTGGTCCTCGTCGGGGGCGGTCCGCACGACCGACACGTGCACCAGGTGCAGCCGCTTGCCCGGGGCGCCCTCGACGACCCCGACCCCGCACCGGGTGAGCCCGGGGTCCACCCCCATCACCCGCACGGCCGCTCCTTCGATCATCTGTTCGGCCGCCAACGCTATCAATCCGCGTGGCCGGTCAGAAGTAATCCAGCGAGAACGGCGTGGCCGCGAACACGGCCGTGAGCGCATCGGCGTCCGCGCCCTGGACCAGGCCGACGCGGCGGAGCGTCGACACCGGGATCCCGCAGTAGAGGGCCGACAGGCCGCGCGGGCCGAGGCGCACGGCGCCGGCGTCGGGGGCGGAGCGTTCCAGCCGCCCCTCCCCGTCCTTGATCTCCAGGCGCCAGTGGCCCGAGTTCGCCGGACGCTGCGGATCGTCGATCTCCATCGGGACGCCGGCGGCGACCCCGTCCGGGTAGCCGCGTGCCGCGATCGCGGCGGGCGCGTTGACGACCCGCAGCATCCACTGGGAGCGCTGCACGGCCTCGCTCTCGCGCTCGCGCGGCAGCCAGAGCACCGGGTCCATCGGCGAGACGCAGGCCCGCACGGACTCGGCCGTCGACGAGCCGGACCCGACGATCGCCCACAGCGCCCTCAGCGTCCGCTCGGATGAGGCGACGAGCCGGGCGACCTCCAGACCGGTGTTGCCCTCCGCCCACTGGTAGGAGAGGAACCCGTCCTCGGCCAGGTAGTGGTAGGCGTCGGGGCCGTCCAGGTACACGCGCCACCTCGCCTCCGGCCAGCCGACCGGACCGCAGTCGCGCGCCGTCCGGTGCGCGCGGCCGACCACGGCGGCCACCTCGGCGGCGTCGCCGGGCCCGGCCCTGCGGACGGGGACCCACTCGGCCGCGATCGTGCGCAGGGCCTCGGTGGACAGGTCGACGTGGTGCCAGGCCCCCGCGTGCTCCCAGCCGAGCGACCGGTAGAGCCGCGTCGTGGCCGGATAGAGCATGGCGAGCGGGTGACCGAGATCGGCGCACCGCTCCAGCAGGTCGGCCATCAGGCGGCGGCCGAGACCCCGCCCGCGTTCCTCGGGGGCGACGGTGATCGCGCTGACGCCGGCCGCGGACACCGCCCGCCCGTGCCACCACTGCGTCATGTCGAGCAGGGCTCCCGTGGCGACGACCGTGCCGCCGTCGAGACCGGCGAACTGCCGCCCCGCCTCCGCCGCCTGCCGGACCATGCGGGACCGCCTCGCCCACACCTCGTCGGGCAGCGGCCCGAAGGCGCGGGCCCGGATGTCGCGGACGGCGTCCGCCTCGTCGGGTGCGAGAGCGCGAATCTCCATGATCCAGACCGTATGCGACGGCGCCGACGCGAACGCCGCCGGACCCGGGCGGGCGGCGGCGTTCGGGAGGCGACGGCGCGTCAGGCGTCGATGGAGGCCATGACCTCGTCGCTCACGTCGAAGTTGGCGTAGACCTCTTGGACGTCGTCGGAGTCCTCCAGGGCGTCCAGGAGCCGGAACACCTTCTTGGCGTTGTCCTCGTCGAGCGGGACGGTGACGCTCGGCAGGAACTTGCTCTCCGCCGACTCGTAGTCGATCCCGGCGTCCACCAGGGCCGAGCGGACCGCGACCAGGTCGCCGGCCTCGCTCACGACCTCGAAGTTCTCGTCGTCGAGGTCGTTGACCTCCTCGGCCCCGGCGTCCAGGACGGCCATCATCACATCGTCCTCGCTGGTGCCCGCCTTGGGGACGATCACGACGCCCTTGCGGTTGAACATGTAGGAGACCGAGCCCGGGTCGGCGAGGGAGCCGCCGTTGCGGGTCAGGGCGACGCGGACCTCGGAGGCGGCCCGGTTGCGGTTGTCGGTCAGGCACTCGATGAGCACGGCGACACCACCGGGGGCGTAGCCCTCGTAGGTGATGTTCTGCCAGTCGGCGCCCCCGGCCTCCTCGCCGGCGCCCCGCTTGCGGGCCCGCTCGATGTTGTCGTTCGGGACCGAGTTCTTCTTCGCCTTGTAGATGGCGTCGTAGAGGGTGGGGTTCGCGTCGGCGTCGCCGCCGCCCGTGCGGGCCGCCACCTCGATGTTCTTGATCAGCTTGGCGAAGAGCTTGCCCCGCTTGGCGTCGAGGGCCGCCTTCTTGTGCTTGGTCGTCGCCCACTTGGAATGGCCGGACATCTGTCAATCCTCCTCAGTCGTCCGGCGCACCAGATCGGCGAAGTAGTGGTGCACGCGGAAATCGCCTGTCAACTCCGGATGGAACGCGGTCGCCATGAGGCGCCCCTGGCGGACGGCGACGATCCTACCGGCGTTCGGGCCGCTCTCCGCGCGTCCGAGGATCTCGACGGAGTCGCCGACGGATTCCACCCAGGGTGCGCGGATGAAAACGGCGTGGTACGGCGTGTCACCCATACCGGTCAGCGGGACGGCGGCCTCGAACGAGTCGACCTGCCGGCCGAACGCGTTGCGCCGCACGGTCATGTCGATCCCGCCGATGGTCTCCTGACCCGCCACGCCGCCCCGGATCCGGTCCGCCAGCATGATCATGCCGGCGCAGGAGCCGTAGGCGGGCATGCCCGCCTCGATCCGCTTGCGCAGCGGGTCGAGCATCTCGAACGAGCGCGCCAGCCTCCACATGGTGGTGGACTCCCCGCCGGGCAGGACCAGCCCGTCGACCCGTTCCAGCTCGTCAGGACGGCGCACCGTCACGGTGCGCGCCCCGGCCTCCTCCAGCGCGCGCGCATGCTCGCGCACGTCGCCCTGCAGGGCGAGGACACCGATCGTGGGCACAGCAGTCACGTGGAAACCTTCCGGGGACACAGGAGACGTCTCAACCCTAGACGTTCCTTACAACGCCCCACGACCTGGCCGATCTTCCCAGCGATACCGGGTGCCGACCGACGCCTTCCGCTCCGCAAGCTCCACTCCAGGCGTCGGACACACCACTGTGGGGAACCACCCCCACACCCCCGAAAAGAGCAGCCCGACCGACACCTTCCACTCCGCAAGCTCCGCTCCAGGCGTCGGTCAGGCGTGCCGGAAGCGGCGGACCGGGAGCTCCAGGGGAAGGAAGCCGTCCTTGCCGCGGTCGGCGATGCCGCGGCCGAACATGTGCTCCTGGGCGAGGGCGAGGCCGAACTCCTCGGGGTCGAACGGGAGCGGCACGTCCGGGGCGCCCTCGTCGACGGCGCGCCAGAACGGGCGCTCGGCGGGCAGCCGCTCACCCTGGTCGACGACCACGCCGTCCTCGGCGGTGACGTACACGTCGCGGAGCAGCACGCCCGACTCGTACCAGCGGAACCAGCAGCTGCGGATCACGTTGTGCAGGACGAGGACGCCGCAGTGGGAGCCGGGGAGCGCCGCCGCGGCGGTGTCGGCGATGCGGCGGGCGTCGTCGTCGAGGCAGAACAGCCGCCGGTCGCACAGGAGCAGCGCCCGGCCGAAGGCCCCGACGAACAGCTCGTCCTCGTACGGCCAGAGCGCGAAGTCCAGGACGGTGTCGCCGGTCTCGGTGAGGGCGGCCGCCGGATACAGGCGGCGCGCGATCTTCGCGGCGGCGTCCGGATCGGGCACCAGGCCCGATTGGAACACGTCGGCGGGTTCACCCGCGCTCGCGCACGCCAGCGCGACCGACCAAGCCATGCTCTTCCCTCCCGCGGCCGGGCGCCGGCCAGGGCTCGCCCCCTCCGGCCGCGCCGTCAGCGTAAACCCTCTCGGCGGCCCGTGTGGAGGGGGTACCCACCGATCCGCCCGGCCACCCGGGGCCGGGCGGACGCACCTCCGCTACCAGCCGCGGCCGGCGAACTTCTGGTCCTCGCCGAGGGTGGCGGCGTTGATGCCGACCATGGCCTCGCCGAGGCCGCGGGACACCTTGGCGATCACGTCGGGGTCGTCGTGGAAGGTGGTGGCCTTCACGATCGCCTCGGCGCGCTGGGCGGGGTTGCCGGACTTGAAGATGCCGGAGCCGACGAAGACGCCCTCGGCGCCGAGCTGCATCATCATCGCGGCGTCGGCGGGGGTCGCGATGCCGCCCGCGGTGAACAGCACGACGGGCAGCTTGCCCGCCCGGGCGACCTCCTTGACCAGCTCGTAGGGGGCCTGGAGCTCCTTGGCCGCGACGTACAGCTCGTCCTCGGGCAGGGACTGCAGGCGGCGGATCTCCTGCCGGATCTTGCGCATGTGCGTCGTGGCGTTGGAGACGTCGCCGGTGCCGGCCTCGCCCTTGGAGCGGATCATCGCCGCGCCCTCGGTGATGCGGCGCAGCGCCTCGCCCAGGCTGGTGGCCCCGCAGACGAACGGGACGGTGAACGCCCACTTGTCGATGTGGTTGTCGTAGTCGGCGGGCGTGAGCACCTCGGACTCGTCGACGTAGTCGACGCCGAGGGCCTGCAGCACCTGCGCCTCGACGAAGTGGCCGATACGGGCCTTGGCCATGACGGGGATGGAGACCGCGGCGATGATCCCGTCGATCATGTCGGGGTCACTCATCCGGGAGATGCCGCCCTCGACGCGGATGTCGGCGGGCACCCGCTCCAGGGCCATGACGGCGACCGCGCCCGCGTCTTCGGCGATCTTCGCCTGATCGGGCGTGACGACGTCCATGATCACGCCGCCCTTGAGCATCTCCGCCATGCCGCGCTTGACGCGGGCGGTCCCGGTCTCGGGCGCGGCGTTGTCAGGGGCGGGAGTGGAAGTGGACACGGGCATTCCTCACGTGGACGGACAACAAGTCTTTTCCCATGATATTGCCTGCTCGTACGACCTCTCGACCCGGCAGAGTGTCAGCGAGGGACACCGGCCGCTTACGCAGTGACGGGCGGCGCCGGCCGCCGGGCCGTCGCTAGGGCGTGTAGGGCTTGCCGTCGTTGACGAGCACGACCCAGACCTGGCCGCGGGCGAAGTTCATCGGCTTGCCGTCGGCGGTGGTGTAGGTGGTGCCCTCGCTCTCGGACGAGCGCGACCACTTGGCACCGTAGGCCTTGCCGTCGCGCAGGACGACCGCGCGCCCGTTCCCGGTGGTGTGGATCAGCGGCGTGTAGCTGCCGAGGAAGTCGTGGAACTTCGAGCGGGTCGTCTTGGCGTACTGGACGACGACGGTCCTGCCGCCGAGGAGCCCGCCCTCGGCGGCGCGGTCGGGGCTGCCGCCCCAGCTGGCGAGCCACCGCTTCTGCTTGGCCGACCACGTGAACCCCATGGTCGCGGCGGGCCACCGGGCGGTGAACGACCTGGTGGGCTTGCCGCCGTCCGGGGCGTCTCCGAAACGGAAGCCGATGTCGCGCGGCTTCGCGGCCTTCGGCGCCCGCTTCAGCAGGTTCTTGGGATCGGCGTAGAGGTTGTAGGGGATCCGCCTGTCGCCGGAGCGGAAGTACGCGCCCCCCGCGTTCTCCTGGGAGATGTCGTACAGCGGTGCCTTGCGGATGTACTTCTTCATCTTGCTCTGGACGCCGGAGAACGCGAAGGCGGGACGGCCGAACTGCGGCAGGATGTGCAGGTCGGAGATGCGGGCGCTGCGGACGGGCCCGACCTTCTTCGGCAGCTTGGAGGAGTAGACCGCCATCAGGCGGGTCTCGCCGCCCTCGACCTGCTCGACGTAGACGATGTCGGCGGCCGAGACGCCGCTCTGCGGGAACGCCGGCCGCGTGTTCTCGATCTTGACCGCGAGGACGGGGTTGGTCAGCCCCTTGGCGCCGCCGGTGAAGGGATGCGTCGCGGGAGTCGGCGTCCCGCTGGGCTGGGGCGTACCCGTGCTGCTCGGCGGTGGCGGCGCCGACTTCGCGCCGTCCGAGCCCGAGCAGGCCGACAGCGCGGCACCGAGGACGAGGACGCCCATCCCCGCGGACGTACGCCCCCGGACGGTGGTGCCCCAGACAGATCGCACGATCTACCCCTCCTTTGGACGATCTGCCCGAGAGTAGCGAACGTGGTCTGATGCGCTCGCCGTGCGGTGGTACGGCCGCGCGGGGCTCCCCCGATCAACGCGGCCCGGCGGATCGCGGGCCGTCAGATCCCGGGCGGGTCGTCGTCGATCTCGAAGAAGTCCGGGAGCGGGGCCCTCCCGGCGAGCGGCAGGACGCGGATGAGCAGCTTGCGGCGCGCGACCCGGGCCTGGGAGACGGCGTCGTTGTAGAAGCTGCGGGCGTAGGCGACCTTCGCGGCGGCGGACGACAGCTCGTCCAGGACCGCCCTGCCGTCGCCGCCGCCGCGGGCGTCGAGGGTGTCGACGAACCCGGGCTGGTCGACGGCGGCGCGCAGCGCCCGCGACAGGTCGCTCTCGGCGAACTCGCGGCCCTCGGCGTCGGCGGTGCGGGCCTCGTGGGCGGCGGTGGCCAGCACCAGGCTGGTGGCGGGGTCCAGGACCCGGGAGGCGGCCAGCTCCAGCGTGGCGGCGGCCCGCCGGACCAGCGCGGCGTCGAGCGCGGCGCGGGCCGTCTCGACCCGCACGTGCAGGCGGTCGAGCCTGGTGGCGCGCCACGACACGTACACCACGATCAGGAAGACGACGGCGACCCAGAACAGGACGTCGATGACCCAGTCGTAGGACACGCCGCCCCCTACGCGCCGAGCCCGGACTCGACCACGCCGGCGCGGCCGCCGGTGACGGTCTCGTACACCCGCAGCACGTCGCGGGCCACCGACGACCAGTCGTAGGCCCGCACGGCCGCGCGGGCCTCCGCCGACAGCTGCTTGCGGCGGGCCGGGTCGTCGAGCAGCTCCCCGGCCGCCGCGGCGAGCGCCTCGTGGTCGCCGACCGGGAACAGCATCCCGGCCCGGCCCCCGCGCAGGACGCGGTCGAACGCCTCGATGTCGCTGGCGAGGATGGGCGCGCCCGCGGCCATGGCCTCGGCGAGGACGATGCCGAAGCTCTCGCCGCCGAGGTTGGGCGCGACGAACACGTCCACCGAGTGGTAGGCGCGGACCTTGTCGTCCTCGCTCACCATGCCGAGCACGGCGACGCGGTCGCGGAGGTCGGCCGGGACCCGGGCCAGCACGTCGTCGGCGTCGCCGGGCCCGGCGATCAGCAGCCGCAGCCCGGGGCGCAGGCGGCCGAGGATCTCGAAGGCGCGCAGCAGCACCTGCAGGCCCTTGCGCGACTCGTCCATCCGGCCGAGGAACCCCAGCGCTCCCCCGTCGCCGACGGGCGGCGTGTCCGCGCGGCCGCGCCAGCCGGGCAGCGGCTCCGCCATCGCGTAGCGCTCGGTCGCGACGCCGTTCGGGATCAGCACGGCGCCGCCGCCGAGGTGCTCGACGAGGGTGGTGCGGGCGGCCTCCGACACCGCGATCCGGCCGGTGATCTTCTCCAGGGCGCTCTGCAGGATCGGCGCGGTGACCGACAGCGCCCGCGACCGCTGGTAGGACGCGTGGAACGTGCCCACGATGGGCCCGTCGGCCGCCCAGCAGGCGAGCAGCCCGAGCGAGGGCGCGGCGGGCTCGTGGACGTGCAGGACGTCGAACCCGCCCTCGCGGATCCAGCGCCGGACCCGGCCGGCCGACAGGAACCCGAACGCCAGCCGCGCGACCGAGCCGTTGTAGGGGACGGGGACGGCGCGCCCGGCCGACGCGACGTAGGGCGGCAGGTCGGCGTCGTCGTCGGCGGGCGTGATGACCGACACCTCGTGGCCGAGCGCGATCAGCGCCTCGGCGAGATCGCCGATGTGCTGCTGGACGCCGCCCGGCACGTCCCAGGTGTAGGGGCAGACGAGTCCCACCTTCATCGGCCGGCCCTCATCCTCGGTCGTCCTCGAGGTCGTCCACCCAGACCTTCTGCAGCATGTGCCAGTCCTCGGGGTGGGCGGCGATGCCCTCCTCGAAGGCGCGCGCGAGGTCCTGGGTCATGGCCCGGATCTTCTCCTGTCTGCCGCCCTCGTCCGGCACGGGGATCTCCTCGTGGACCCGCGCCGCCCAGTACTCGCCCTCATACCAGAGTGTCACGGGAATGAGGGCGGCGCCGGTCTGGACGGCCAGCGCGGCCGACACGGCGGGCATCCGGGCGGTGGCGCCGAAGAACTGCACGTCGATGCCGCTCTCGGTCAGGTCGCGGTCGACGACCAGGCACACCGGCCGCCCGGCGCGCAGCCGCTGCGCCATCCGCCCGTAGGCGGAGGCGCCCTTGTGCGCGAGCACCTCCATCCCGAGGCCCTCGCGGAACTCGACGAACCGGTCGAACAGCGAGGCGGGTTCGAGCCGCTCGGCGACCGTGGTGAAGGGGTAGCCGCAGTGCACCAGCCACGCGCCCGCGTGCTCGTAGTTGCCCATGTGGGGCAGCGCCAGGATGACGCCGCGCCCGGAGTCGAGGTTGGTGAAGATCTTCTTCTCGCCGGTGACCCGCATCCGGCCGACGATCCGCGCCCGGTCGTACTCCGGCAGCCGGAAGACCTCCAGCCAGTAGCGGAAGTAGGAGCGGAGCACCTTCTTGCTGAGGATGCGGACCTCGTCGTCGACGGCGTCCTTGCCGAGGACGCGGCACAGATTCCTCTCCAGCTGCCGCACGCCGCCGCCGTAGCGGTGCCACGTGCGGTCGGAGAGCGCGGTGAACACCAGGCGCGCCACGCTCTCCGGCATCTTGCGGACGACCGTCCAGCCCAGGGCGTAGGCGGCGTCGGACACCTCGTCGCGAAGCGACGGCGGCGCCTCTCCGCGGCGGGGCGTGGTCATGGACGCGGCTCCGGCGTCTTCGCGGCCCCGTTCTGCGCACCGTTCCCGGCCCCGGCCTCCGCGCCCGGCCGCGCCTGGGCGTACACCGTGGCGAACCGCTGCCCGACCGTGACGGTGCTGAGCACGGCGAGGCCCCACAGGGCGACCGCGAGGATGTAGGGGACGCCGAGCCCGTCGAACCCGGCCGCGACGAGGACGACGATGAGGCGCTCGGCGCGCTCGGCGATGCCGACGTTGCAGGTGTAGCCGAGGCCCTCGGCGCGGGCCTTGGCGTAGGACACCACGACCCCGGAGACCAGGCAGTACAGGGCGACCCCGGCGAGGGTCTCCTGGTCGCCCCGGTACAGCCCGATCATCAGCCCGGCGAAGATCGCGGCGTCGGCGACGCGGTCCATGGTGGAGTCCAGGAACGCCCCGAACGCGGAGATCTTCCCGGTGACCCGGGCGACCGCGCCGTCGAGCATGTCGAACAGGACGAACGCGGTGATGACCATCGTCCCCCAGAAGAACTCCCCGCGGGGGAACAGCACGAGCGCGCCGGCGGCGACGCCGACCGTCCCGATGACGGTGATGGCGTTGGGCGAGACCCCGGTCCGCGCGACCGCCTGTCCGACGGGGGTGAGGACTCGCCCCAGCGCGGGCCTGATCTTGTTGAGCATCGACGTCCGTTCTCGTGATCATCGGGAGTCGCGGCCACCGGGAGTCGCGCTCACCGGGACCGGCCCCGCCGCGGGCGACCGGCGCTCGCGCGGCGCGCCCATCGTAGTGCGCACGCCGCGGGCCCGCGGCCGGTCCCGGGACCCGCGCCCCGGCGGCCCGCACGGATCACGGTTGTTTGCCGTCCACCCCTTGTGATCCCGGCCATCACGGGAAAGGCTGTTGGCACGGGTGTGACGTCGGTCACGCGCGATGGACAAGGTCGGACGCCGCACTCGGACGTCAGGGCCGGGCCCGCCGGGCCGGGCCCCAGCCGCACGCGGGCCTCCGCGAGAGGCCCGTCCGAGGAGGTAGTCATGGCGGACAAGGGAGGCCACCCGGGAGCCCCCGGCAGGGCACCGGAGGCCGGCGGGTGCGACAAGGTGCGCAATGTCGCGCTGGTCGGCCATTCAGGGGCCGGCAAGACCACGCTCGTCGAGGCGCTGCTCGCCGCCACGGGCACGCTGCAGCGAGCGGGGAAGGTCGAGGACGGCACCACCGTCAGCGACTTCGACGAGGTGGAGGTGCGCCAGCAGCGCTCGGTCAACCTCGCGCTCGCACCGCTGACGCACGGCGACATCAAGGTCAATCTCATCGACACCCCCGGCTACGCCGACTTCGTCGGCGATCTGCGGGCCGGGCTGCGCGCCGCCGACGCGGCGCTGTTCGTGATCTCGGCGGTGGACGGCATCGACGGCCTCACCCGGATGATCTGGGAGGAGTGCGCGGCGGTGCAGATGCCGCGCGCGGTCGTCATCACCAAGGTCGACCAGCAGCGCGGCGACTACGACGACGTGGTCATGGCCTGCCAGGACGCCTTCGGTGAGGGCGTCGCGCCGCTGTACTTCCCGGCCCGGGGCGACGACGGTCTCCAGGGCCTGATCGGGCTCTTGTCGCAGCGCTGCCTCGACTACTCGACCGGCCGGCGCACCGAGTGCGACCCCGATCCCCGGTACCTGGACCAGATCTCCGAGCAGCGCGCCTCGCTCATCGAGGGGATCATCCAGGAGAGCGAGGACGAGACCCTCATGGACCGCTACCTGTCCGGTGAGGAGATCGACGTCAAGGCGCTCATCGAGGACCTGGAGACCGCGGTGGCGCGCGGCAGCTTCTACCCCGTCCTCGCGACGTCGGTCCCGCACGGCGACCACCCCGGCCCGGTCGTCGGGATGATGGAGCTGCTGGAGGTCGTCACCCAGGCGTTCCCGTCCCCCCTCGAACACGGCATCCCGCCCGTGACCCCGGTGGCGGGCGGGCCCCCGAAGGAGATCTCCTGCGATCCGGAAGGGCCGCTGGTCGCCGAGGTCGTCAAGACCACGTCCGACCCCTATGTCGGGCGGATCTCGCTGGTCCGCGTGTTCTCCGGGACGCTGCGCCCCGACACGACCGTGCACGTCTCCGGGCACGGCATGGAGGACCGCGGCCACGAGGACCACGACGTCGACGAGCGCGTCGGCGCGCTCACCTCGCCGCTGGGCAAGACGCAGCGCACCGCGGCGTCCTGCGGGGCGGGCGACATCTGCGCGGTGGCGAAGCTCGGCCGCGCCGAGACCGGCGACACGCTGTCGGATCCGGGCGCTCCCGTGGTGATGGCCCCCTGGTCCATGCCGGACCCGCTGCTGCCGGTCGCGATCCGCGCGAAGTCCAAGGCCGACGAGGACAAGCTGAGCCAGGCGCTCGGCCGGCTCGTCGCGGAGGACCCGACGCTGCGGCTGGAGAACAACGCCGAGACCCGGCAGCTGGTGCTGTGGTGCATGGGCGAGGCCCACGCCGACGTGCTGATCGACCGGCTGCGCGCCCGGTACGGCGTCGAGGTCGAGCGGGTGGACCTGCGCGTCCCGCTGCGGGAGACCTTCGGCGGGACGGCGAAGGGCCTCGGCCGGCACGTCAAGCAGAGCGGCGGGCACGGCCAGTACGGCATCTGCCACATCGACGTCGAGCCGCTGCCGTCCGGCGAGGGCTTCGAGTTCGTCGACAAGATCGTCGGCGGGGTCGTCCCGCGCCAGTTCATCCCCTCGGTCGAGAAGGGCGTCCGGCAGCAGATGGAGCGCGGCGTGTCCGCCGGCTACCCGATGGTCGACGTCAAGGTCACGCTGCACGACGGCAAGGCGCACTCGGTCGACTCCTCCGACATGGCGTTCCAGGCCGCCGGGGCGCTCGCGCTGAAGGACGCGGCGGGTCAGGTGCCGATCCTGCTGCTGGAGCCCGTCGACGAGGTGGAGGTTCTGATCGCCGACGAGTACGTGGGCCCGATCATGTCCGACCTCACCTCGCGGCGCGGCCGGGTGCTCGGCTCCCAGGCGGTGCCCGGCGGACGCACGATGATCAAGGCCGAGGTGCCGCAGTTGGAGATCGTCCGGTACGCGATCGACCTGCGGTCGATGTCGCAGGGGACCGGCACGTTCAACCGCGGCTTCCTGCGGTACGAGCCGCTCCCGTCGCATCTCGCCGACAAGGTCGCCGCCGACTCCAAGGACGGCTGACCGCCCGCGCCCGCGGACGGGGCCCGGCGCGGGCCGGGCCCCGTCCCCTCCGCCACGGTGACGCCCGGCGCCCGCGGACGCGACCTCGGGGGGAGCCGGGCTCATCCCGCAGGGTGACCCTCGATTCGGCCGCAGGGCCGATGATCAGGGCGGGTCCGCGGTGGCATCGTGGACGCACAATGGAAAACGTGGACGACCCCCGGAGTCCGGCCGCCCCCGGACGCCGGGCGTTCATCAAGGGGTTCGGTCTGGCGGCCGCCGGAGCGGTCACGCTGGGCGCGGGGGCGGAGGCGGTCGGCGCCGTGGTCGGGTCAGGGAACCCGCCCTCGTCGGCGATGGCGGTCCCCATCGCCGGTCCGTGGCGGCCCGGGAGCGCGCACGTCGACGTGGTCTGGGGCGTCGACACCGCCCAGAAGCTCGTCGCCCTCACCTTCGACGACGGGCCGATGCACAACTGGACGCCCATGGTGCACGACATCCTGGACGCCGAGCGGGTCAAGGCCACGTTCTTCCTCGTCGGGGAGCGGCTCGTCCGGCACGCCCGGCTCGTGCACGGGCGGATGGACCGGCACGAGGCCGGCAACCACACCTGGCAGCACCAGGACCTGTCGCGCCTCTCCGACGAGCGGGCCCTGGAGCAGCTGCGGCGCGCCCACAACGCCATCGGGCGGATCGTCGGCAAGGAGCCCCGGCTCCTGCGGCCCCCGTTCGGCCATCTGGGCGGGACCACGCTGAGCGCCGCGTGCCGGTTCGAGTACGACATCGCGCTGTGGTCGATCAAGATGCTGGAGAAGACCTACGAGGACGACCCGCCGGCCCTGGTGGACTACATCGTCGGCAACACCGGGCCCGGCACGATCCTGCTCGCGCACGACACCGGCCACCACGACCGCCTGGTCGCGCTGCGCAACCTCGTCCCGATGATCCGGGGCCTGCGCGCCAAGGGCTTCGAGTTCGTCACGGTCTCGGAGCTGATGAGCGCCTCGCAGGCCCCGCCAAGCCCGCCGGGCGACGTGGGACTGCGGCGCGCCGCGCCCCCTGCCTAGGCCCGCCGGCCCGCCCGGGCGGACGGTCAGGCGTCGTGCGGCCAGGCGTCGGCGAGCATCTGGCGGGTGTCGCGCAGGAGCTGCGGCAGCACCTTGGTGTGCCCGACGACCGGCATGAAGTTCGTGTCGCCTCCCCAGCGCGGGACGACGTGCTGGTGCAGGTGGGACGCGATGCCGGCGCCGGCGACGAGACCGAGGTTCATGCCGACGTTGAAGCCCTGCGCGCCGCTCGCCTTGCGCAGCGCCGTCAGAGACCGCTGCGTGAACGTCGCCAGCTCCACGTACTCCGGCTCTTCGAGGTCGGCGTAGTCGGCGACGTGCCGGTACGGGACGACCATCAGGTGCCCGGAGTTGTAGGGGTAGAGGTTCAGCACCGTGAACACCGACTCCCCGCGGGCCACGACGAGCCCCTCCTCGTCGGTCATCTTCGGGATCTCGCAGAACGGGCAGCCGTCGCCCGATCCCCCGCCCGTGGGCTTGTTCTCGCCCTTGATGTAGGCCATACGGTGCGGGGTCCAGAGCCGCTGGAAGTTGTCGGGCGTGCCCGCGCCGCCCCTCTGCTCCTCGAAGCGGGGCGTGCGCTCGTTCCCGGCACCGGCCCCGGGCGCGTCCTCGCGCCCCTGCTGCACCACGGACTCCTCCGGCTCTGCGCTCAAGGCGGCGGTCTCCTTTTGTTCACGGCCTGACCAGCAGCATAGAGAGAGACGCCCTCGGGCCTGTAGCCGGGATCCCTTAGCATGGCCCGTCGGCGGGTCTTCGGACGCGCCCGCGATCCGGTGCCTGCGTGACGTTCCGCGCGTCGCTCCGACACCATGGTCACCCGACCGAACCACAGGGAGCGATCATGACCGGGCTCGACAAGCGCCAGACCGGGAACGCCGAGCAGGGACCGGGGGCCGGACCCGGACCGCGGTTCCCCGGGGCGCCCGCCGGCCGCCCGGAGACGGACCCTCCCCCCGGCATGCCGTCGCACGGCACGGTCTCCCCGGGCACGCCGTCCCCGAGCATGCCGTCGCAGGGCGCGCCGATCCCGGGGATGCCGCAGGGGGCGCCGCTTTCCGCGCCTCCCGCGACCGCGGCACCGCAGTCGGTCCCGCCCCCGCGGGGCGTGCTGTCGTCGGGGCCGAACGCGGTGCCGATGACGATGCACGGCTCATCCGGCGACCTCAGCGCGCCGGTGGACGGCCGCATCACGATCGGCAACGCGGTGATCGGGAAGATCGCCGCGTTCGCCGCGCTGGAGGTGGAGGGCGTCGCCGGCCTCACCGTCCAGGACGAGCCTGCCGCGACGGGCGTGCGCGTCGTCCAGAACGACGACGAGGTCACGCTGGACGTCGCCATCGCCGTCGAGTACGGCCTGGTGATCAAGGACGTGGCGACGAAGGTGAAGGCGAACGTGGCGCGGGTGGCGGGCATGATGCTGGGGACGCGGGTCGCCGCCGTCAACGTGTCCGTCGAGGACGTCCGTCAGGCGGCGCGGGCGTAGCAGTTCTGCATGCCGCCCCCCACCGAGATCGTGGTGACCTTGACGCGCTCGACCAGTTGCGGCGCGACTCCCGTGAAGTGGAACGTCTGCGGCCCGCCGCTGCGCACGGTGGTCTGCTGGGCCTTGGGCTCCTGCCCCCGCAGCGACAGCTCCGCCCGGATCGCTCCGCTGGCGGAGACCGCGATGACGACGTCCACGCCCGTGGCGGTGGCCCGGTAGTACGCCGTCCCCTTCGGGCAGGCGGCGACGCCGCCCGAGCCGTTCTGGGGAGGGATCTGCGGTCCGCCGCCCTGGCCGCCGGACCCGCCGCCTCCACCGCCCGGATAGGGCTGGCCGCTCCCGTTCTGCTGCGGGGCGGGGTCGGTGGGGGTCACGGGCAGGCCCCCGCCTCCGGGAAGGCCCGTCTGCGCGCCCGGCGCGGACGGGCTCGCCGTCCCGCCGGCGGCGCCCTTCGTGCCGTCGTCCATCAGGGGCATGAGGAGCACGATGACGGCGGCTGCGACGAGCGCCAGGGTGCCGGTGTAACCGGCGATCCGGAGCCAGAGCGACCGCCCCCGCCGCCCCGGCCTCCTGGACTTCATCTCCGCTGTCTCCCCGGTCCCTCGAACGTGATCGATGAGGCTACCAACTCCGGGCGCGCGCCACTTCCGGGCCGCGCTCGCGCGGGGCGGGCACGACCCGGCGGGGCTCAGATCTGCACGCGGGTCCGCACGGCCTCGACGATCTCCTCGACCGCGGCGTCGATCGGGACGCCGTTCTTCTGCTCGCCGCTGCGGTACCGGAACGACACCGCGTCCTTGGCGACGTCGTCGTCGCCCGCGATCAGCATGTACGGGACCTTCTGCTTCTGCGCGTTGCGGATCTTCTTCTGCATCCGGTCGGAGGAGGCGTCGACCTCGACGCGCAGGCCGTGCTCGCGCAGCCGCGCGGCGACCTTCTCCAGGTGCGGGGCGTGGGCGTCGCCGATCGGGATGCCGACCGCCTGCACCGGCGCCAGCCACGGCGGCATCGCGCCCGCGTAGTGCTCCAGCAGCACGCCGAAGAACCGCTCGATCGACCCGAACAGCGCCCGGTGCAGCATCATGGGCCGCTGCCGGGTGCCGTCGGCCGCCTGGTACTCCAGGCCGAACCGCTCGGGCTGGTTGGGGTCGACCTGGATGGTCGACAGCTGCCAGGTGCGCCCGATCGCGTCCTTGGCCTGCACGGAGATCTTGGGGCCGTAGAACGCCGCGCCGCCCGGGTCGGGGACGAGGTCGAGCCCGGTGGCCTCGGCGGCGTCGCGGAGGGCGGCGGTGGCCTTCTCCCACATCGCGTCCGAGCCGATGAACTTGTCGGACTCGTCGCGGGTGGACAGCTCCAGGTAGAACTCGTTCAGGCCGTAGTCGCGCAGGAGGCCGAGGACGAAGTCGAGGAGCCGCTTGATCTCCTCGCCCATCTGGTCCTCGGTGCAGTAGATGTGCGCGTCGTCCTGGGTCATGCCCCGCACGCGGGTGAGGCCGTGCACGACGCCCGACTTCTCGTACCGGTACACCGACCCGAACTCGAACAGCCGCATCGGCAGCTCCCGGTAGGACCGGCCGCGCGCCCGGAAGATCAGGTTGTGCATCGGGCAGTTCATCGGCTTGAGGTAGTAGTCGCCGCCGTCGACCTCCATGGCGGGGAACATGTCGTCCTTGTACCAGCCGAGGTGCCCGGAGGTCTCGAACAGGTGGCCCTTGGTGATGTGCGGGGTGTTGACGAACTCGTACCCCTCCTCCTCGTGCCGGCGGCGCGAGTAGTCCTCCATCACCTTGCGGACGGCTCCGCCCTTCGGGTGGAAGACGGCGAGGCCGCTGCCGATCTCGTTCGGGAAGGAGAACAGGTCGAGCTCGGCGCCGAGGCGGCGGTGGTCGCGCTTCTCGGCCTCCTCCAGGAACCGCAGGTACTCGTCCTGCTTCTCGCGGGACTCCCAGGCGGTGCCGTAGATCCGCTGCAGCTGCGGGTTCTTCTCGCTGCCGCGCCAGTAGGCGCCGCCCGAGCGCATCAGCTTGAAGGCGGGGATGACCCGGGTGGACGGCAGGTGCGGGCCGCGGCACAGGTCCTTCCAGCGCAGCTCGCCGGACTTGGCGTCCAGGTTGTCGTAGATGGTCAGCTCACCGCCGCCCACCTCGACCTCGGCGCCGTCGGCCGCGTCCGGGCCGGCCCCCTTCAGCCCGATCAGCTCCAGCTTGTAGGGCTCGTCGGCGAGCTCGGCGCGCGCGTCCACGTCGGAAATGGGACGGCGGGAGAACCGCTGCCCCTGCTTGACGATCTCGCGCATCCGCTTCTCGATGCGCTTGAGGTCGTCGGGGGTGAAGGGCTCGGGGACGTCGAAGTCGTAGTAGAAACCGTTCTCCACCGGCGGGCCGATGCCCAGCCTCGCCTCGGGGAACAGCTCCTGGACGGCCTGCGCCATCACGTGCGCGGCGGAGTGCCGCATGATGGCCCGGCCGTCGCCCGAGCCGATCTCGACCGGCTCGACCGCGTCGCCGTCGCGCAGCTCGCCGGCGAGGTCGCGCAGCTCGCCGTTGACGCGGGCGGCGATCACGGTGCGGCCGTCGGCCTCCAGTGCCTGGCCCGCGGTGGTGCCCGCCGGCACCGCCCGCTCGCTCCCGTCGAGGGTGATGCGCAGCTCAGACACGGTGGACACGGGTACTCCTCGCGATGATGGGTCGGGGTCAACGGGGTCCGATGCTATCGACTCGGGGTGTCCCCCGGACGCATCCGGTTCCATCCGCCGCTCCTCTCGGTCAGTGGAGGGCCCGCGGCGTCCCCGGACGGCGGAAGGGCCCCGGGGATCGCTCCCGGGGCCCTTCCGCGTGCAATGTCAGGACATGCCGCAGTCGCGCCGGGAGTGACCCGGCGTCGTCGTCTCTGCGAGCGCGTGCGGCATGCGTCCACTGTAACCGATGGGCGGGCGCGCGGCCCGGCCTTTCACGCGCGGGACCGCGGGGAGGCGAGGCCGTCCATGTCCTCCAGTTCGCGTCCCCTGGTCTCGGGGACGGCGCGCAGCACGAACAGGAACGCCAGGATCGAGAACAGCGTGTAGAGGCCGTAGGCCAGGCCGAGGGAGAAGCCGGAGATGCCGGGGAACGTCGTGGTGATCACCCAGTTGGCGAGCCACTGCGCGGCGGCGGCGACGGCCAGGGCGGACGCCCGGATGAAGTTGTTGAACATCTCGCCGAGCATCACCCACACGACGGGCCCCCACGTCGCGGCGAAGGAGGCGACGAACACGTTGGCGGCGACGAGCGCCACGGGACCGGCGACGCCGCCGAGGTCCGGCTTGCCGTCCACCACGGGGGCGGTCGCGAAGCAGACCGTGAGGGTGCCGAGGGCGACCGCCATGCCGGCGGCACCGGCCAGCAGCAGCGGACGCCGCCCGATCCGGTCGACGAGCGCGATCGCGACCAGCGTGAACGCCACGTTGACGATCGAATTGATCACCGAGGTGAGCATCGCGTCGTTCTCGGAGAAGCCGACGGCCTGCCACAGCGAGGAGGAGTAGTAGAAGATCACGTTGATGCCGACGAACTGCTGGAACACCGACAGCAGGATCCCGGCCCACACGATCGGCATCAGGCCGAGCCGGTCGCCGCGCAGGTCCCCGAGCCGGACGGGCCGGTCCACGGCGATGGACCGCCCGATCTCGGTGATCTTCACGTCCACGTCGCCACGGCCCATCACGCGCCGCAGCACCTGCCGCGCGCGGGCCGTCTCGTGCTTCTTGACCAGGTAGCGGGGCGACTCGGGGATCGTGGTGGCGATCACGCCGTACATCACGGCCGGGACGACGGCGCTGGCGAACATCCACCGCCACGCGCCGCCGCCCCAGGGGAACGTTCCGGTCGCGCCGCCGTCGGACACCCGCGCGATGACGTAGTCGACCACGAGGGCGGCGAAGATGCCGAGCACGATCGCCATCTGCTGCAGCGAGCCGAGCCGGCCGCGCAGCTCGGCCGGGGCGATCTCGGCGATGTAGGCGGGGGCGATCACCGACGCGGCGCCGATGGCGAGGCCGCCGACCAGCCGCCAGGCGGTCAGGTCGACCGCGCTGAAGGCCAGCGCGGAGCCGAGCGAGCTGATCACGAACAGCCCGGCGGCGATGAGCATCACCCGCACCCGGCCGATCCGGTCGCTCAACGGCCCCGCGAACCAGGCGCCGGCGGCGCAGCCGAGCAGCGCGGCGGAGACCACGAAGCCGACCGCGAAGCCGCCGAGGCCGAACTCCTTCTTGAGCGCGTCGACCGTCCCGTTGATCACCGAGGAGTCGTAGCCGAACAGGAACCCGCCGAGGGCGGCGGCTCCCGCCAGCAGGGCCGCCACCGCCGCGGAGTGCGACGTCCCGTCCTCGAGGTGCTCGTCCGCCTGCCCCGGTCCGCTGCCCACTCCCGTCATGGAGCCCGATCTTCCCCGGGAGCCGGACCTTATGCGGGCGCCGTCCGGTCAGTCGCGGACGGCGATTCCGAGCACGTGCGGCGAGGCCGGGTTGGCCCGGCTCGGCTCCGGGAACTCGAACCGCCGCTCGCCGCGCACCGTGAACCCGCTGCCGGCGATCCACTCGCTCGTCGGGCGTGTGACGTGGCAGCCTGCGGCGAAGAACGGCCACAGCACGTCCGCGTAGCGCTGGAAGCGCACCTTCCCGGGGGTGCTGCCCCGCACGTGCTCGTAGTAGCGCAGCTCGCCGCCCGGCTTGAGGACGCGCCGCAGCTCGGCCAGGGCCCGGATGGGGTCCCGGACCGAGCACAGCACGAGCGACGCCACCGCCACGTCGAACGACGCGTCGTCGAGGTCGAGGTCCTCGGCCAGCCCGGGGCGCACCGTGATCGGGACCGGCGCGCGGTCCGCGGCGTGGGCGGCCTTCGCACGCAGCCGCGGCTCGGGTTCGACGGCGACGACCTCGGTGACCTCGGGCGGGTAGTGGCGGAAGTTGGCCCCGTATCCGGCGCCCACCTCCACCACGCGGCCGGACGCTCCGGCCAGCAGCTCCGCGCGGCACGCGTCGCCGCCCGCCTTGGCGCAGCCGGCGTCCAGCCGCGGATAGAGGCGGGCGAAGATCGGATGGCTCAGGTCGGTCATTCCCGCAGTGTCCGCCGCCCCGGCGATCACCGCAAGATCAGCGCTCCCGGGCGGCCGGGCCTCACCAGTCGGCGGCGGACTCGTCGACGAGCCGGACCAGGCCGCCGCCCGCGTCCACGTCGTATCGGCGCATCGTGCTGAGCGGCGGCGAGTAGACGTGGACGCTCACGGCGGGCGCGTCCGAGGTGTTGCGCACGTCGTGGACGTAGCCGGGCCCGAAGGAGCGGGCCTGCCCGGCGCCGACGCCGTGCGCGGTCCCGAGCCGGCGCGCGGCGTTGGCGCGCTGCTCCTCCAGGGTCCCGAGGGCGACCGCGAACGCGCCCGCGGAGTCGCCGTGGTCGTGGAAGCCGGTGGACTGGCCGGGCAGCCAGCTGATCAGCCATATCTCGTGGTCGGCGTCCTGGTGGACGCGCTCGTACCAGCGCCCTCGCGGGTCGAGCCGGACCCGGAGCAGCCACTCCCCCGGGTCGGTGGCGAGGCCGCGCGCCCGCTCGGCGAGGCGCCGGGGCGTGAAGGGGGCGCCTTCGGGCGCGGGCACGGTGAGGCCGGTCGTGGTGACGGTCATGCGGTCGCTCTCCTAGCGGTGTGCTGCCATTCCTCGTCGCGCTCAGCGGGACGGGCGGCGACACAGCGCGCTGGCCTGGCGGCGCAGGTCGACATGCAGGCGCTCGTAGCGAAGTCCGGAGATCGGCACGAGGACCAGGGTGGCGCAGATTCCCTATAAAGTCAATCGGAAATAGCCGTTTACCGCCCCTCCGCACCGAGGAGGGCACTGCCCAGGGCTGATACCCAGGGGCTGGATCGGATCTCCCTCCCCGGGGTCAGGCCGCCTGGGCGCCGGGGGTTCTAGGCTCACAGCCAAATGAACGATCCAGACCGCCCCGCGCCCCCGGGCCGCACCCGGCTGGCCGCCGGCGTCCGCGCCGCCCTCGTGCCGGGCCGTGACGAGCCGGCCGTCACCCTTCTGCCCGCCCACCCCGCGCTGCGCTTGCCGATCCTGCTCATCCTGACGATGCTGGCCCTCGGCTTCACCGCCGGGGCCATCGCCATCTCCATCACGCAGTACCGGGTCAACGCCCAGCTGGCCTGGCCTCTCGGCGCGCTGCAGGCGATGCCCCTGCTGTTCGCGGCCCGCTGGCCGCTGGCCGCCTGGCGGTTCGCGGCGACGGGCCTGCTGCTGACGGTCTTCGTGCGGCACGGCGAGGGCTTCATGCCGTGGCCGGTGACGGCGATCCTCGCCCTGATCGTCATCCTGTTCTTCGTCGGCATCGGCGCCGCCCGGCAGACCACCGTCGGCGTGGGCGCGGTGACCATCGCCGGCGTGCTGGTGCCCGCCGTGCTGTTCGGGATGCCCGGCTGGTTCGGCATGATCCTCGCGGCGATCGCGGCGGTCACGCTGACCTTCGGCGACGCGGTCGGCGGGCGGCACTCGGCCGTGGAGGAGCTGCGCCGGCGCGAGGAGCAGCACCGGCGCGACCTCGCCCGGCAGGCGGTGCTGGAGGAGCGGGCCCGCATCGCCCGCGAGCTGCACGACGTCGTCGCCCACCACATGTCGGTGATCGCGATGCAGGCGGAGGCCGCCCCCTACAAGATCCCTGAGCTGCCGGACGCGGCGCGGCAGACGTTCGAGGTCGTCCGGGACGCGGCCCGCGAGGCCCTCACCGAGACGCGCCGGGTCGTCGGGCTGCTGCGCGCCGACGACGAGGGCGCCGAGCGCGCCCCGCAGCCCGGCCTGGAACGGCTGGACGACCTGGTCGGCGCGGCGCGCCGCTCGGGGCTGGCGGTCGCGAGCGCCGTCGTCGGGATGCCGCGCCCCCTGCACGCCGGGGTCGACCTGTCGGCGTACCGGATCGTGCAGGAGTCGCTGAGCAACGCGGCCCGGTACGCGCCGGGCTCCCGGGTGCACGTCGAGGTGCGGTACAGCGCCGACATTCTGACCGTGTCGGTCACCGACGACGGCGCCCGCAGCACCCCGGAGGAGTCGCACGGCGGCGGCCACGGCCTGGTCGGCATGCGCGAGCGCGTCGCGATGCTCGACGGCAGCCTCGACGCCGGTCCGCGCGAGGGCGCCGGCTGGTCGGTCGTCGCCGAACTGCCCTACGGCGATCCGGACTAGTCCGGGCGAGCCGACCACCCGGCCCGTAGGGTTGTGCCGTGACGATTCGGGTGCTGATCGCCGACGACCAGGTGATGATCCGCGACGGGCTCGCGGCGCTGCTGTCCTCCGATCCCGGGATCGAGGTGATCGGGCAGGCGGGCAACGGCCGCGAGGCCGTGGAGATGGCCCGCAGGCTGGACCCGGACGTGGTCGTGATGGACATCCGGATGCCGGAGATGGACGGCCTGGCCGCCACCGCCGAGCTGGCCGGCTCCCCCGACCCGGACGCGGACCCTGCCGGCGCGCGGCCCAAGGTGCTCATGCTCACGACCTTCGACCTCGACGAGTACGTCTACGAGGCGCTCGGCGCGGGGGCCAGCGGGTTCCTGCTGAAGGACGCCTCGGCGGCGGACCTGGTGAACGGCGTGCGGGTCGTGGCGGCGGGCGACGCGCTGCTCGCCCCGTCCATCACCCGCCGGCTGATCGGCGACTTCGCGCGCAGGCGCCGGCACCAGCGGCCGAGCCCGAAGGCGACCGCGGGCCTGACGCCGCGCGAGCTGGACGTGCTGCGGCTCATGGCGCGCGGCCTGTCCAACGCCGAGATCGCCGCCGAACTGGTGCTGGCCGAGCAGACGGTCAAGACGCACGTCGGGCACGTGCTGACCAAGCTCGGGCTGCGCGACCGCACCCAGGCCGTCGTCTACGCCTACGAGAACGGCCTCGTCGGCTGACGGCCGGGCCGCGGCTCAGCGCGACGGGTCGAGGACGAGTTTGCCGGTGGTGCGGCGGGCGCGCAGGTCCTCGTGGGCCTGCCGTACCTCCTTGAGCCCGTACTCGCCGCCCGCGACGACGCGGATCCCGCCGTCCGCGGCGAGGGCGAAGAGCTCGTCCAGCGCCCGGCGCATCACGTTGCCGGGGAGCTGGAAGACGTGCGCCAGCCACATGCCGGAGATCGTGGTGGAGTGCGACATGAGGGTGGCGGGCCGGACGGGCGAGGGCTCCGTGCGCGACGCCATGCCGTAGAAGGCGAGGCGGCCGAACGGGGCCAGGGCGCGCAGGCTCTGGTCGGTCACCGTCCCGCCGGTCATCTCCAGGACGGTGTCGACGCGCCTGCCCTCGTTGGCGTCGATCAGCGCCCGGGTGAGGTCGGGCACGCCCGGGTCGATCGCGACGTCGGCCCCGAGGTCGAGGGCGAGCTGCCGCTTGCGCTCCGACGAGGCGGTGGCGATGACCCGCCCGGCGCCCCAGGCCTTGGCGAGCTGCACGGCGATCGTCCCGACCCCGCCCGCGGCGGCGTGCACGACGACGGACTCGCCGGGCTCCAGGTGGACGCTGCGGCGCAGGAGCACCCACGCCGACGCCCCCTGAACGATCATGCCGAGGGCGGTGACGTCGTCGATCGCGTCCGGGACGTCCCAGGCCAGCGCCTCGGGCGCGACGGCCTTCTCCGCGTAGCCGCCGGTGCCGACGAGCGCGACGACGCGGCGGCCGTCGGGTGTGGTGCCCACGACCTCGCCGCCCGGCACCATCGGCAGCGTGGACTCCGAGAGGTAGCTGTTCTCGGCCTGGTGGGTGTCGGCGTAGTTGACGCCGGCCCGCGAGACGTCGATGAGCAGGTGCCCCGGCCCGGCGGCCGGCTCGGGAAGCTCGGCGACGGTCAGGACCTCCGGCCCGCCGAACTCGGTGATCTGTATCGCGCGCATGACTCTCCTCAGAAGCTCTCGGATGCTCAGCGGGGCCCGGGGACGCCGCGGAAGCGGAACGGCTCGGACGGGCGGCCCGGCACCACGTACCAGGCCTCGCCGGCGCCGTCGGCGTCCAGGATTCGCATGAACGCCTCCACGACGTCCCCCACCTCCAGGATCGGGAAACCGGTCTCCTGGAGGTGCCCCTTCATCGGGGTCAGGATGTCGGTGTCGGCGAAGGAGGGGCACAGCGCGTTCACGCGGACGCCCTCCCCGGCGAACGTGGGACCGAGGGCTCGGACGAGCCCGACCACGGCCGCCTTGTTGGCGCCGTAGACCGGGTCGAACGGCGTCGCGGTGAGCGCGGCCATGCTCGCGGTGGCGACGATGTCGCCGCCGCCCCGGGCGCGCAGCGCGGGCAGCGCGGCGTGCGCGCCGAACACGACGCCGTCGAGGTTGATCCCCATGGCCCGCCGGTACGCGGCGAGATCGAAGTCGTCGCCGACCCCACCGCCCCCGGCCACCCCGGCGTTGAGGAACGCCACGTCCAGGCCCCCGAAGCGGTCGACGGCGGCCGCGACGGCGGCCGCGCTGTCGGCGGGGTCGCGCACGTCGCAGCGGACGAACGCGCCGTCCAGTTCCTTCGCGAGCGCGTCCCCGGCAGCCACGTCGACGTCGGCGAGCACGACGCGCGCGCCCTCGCCGGCGAGGCGGCGCGCCACCGCGGCCCCGATGCCGTTGGATCCGCCCGTGATCAGCGCGACCTTGCCGGTGCCGTCGAAGGGTGCCATGGGGACTCCTCCCGAAGTAACTGACTCGTCAGTTACTCTAGCGGAATGGACTTCGGTTTGAGCGAGCGGGCCCGGGACCACCTCGGCCGCCTCCAGGACTTCATGGACGCCCACGTCTACCCGGCCGAGCCGGTCTACGCGGCCCAGCGGGCCGAGCTGCGCGCGGCGGGCCGCGAGCACCACGTCCCCCAGGTCGTCGAGGACGTCAAGGTGGAGGCGCGCAAGCGCGGCCTCTGGAACCTGTTCCTTCCCGACTGCGAGGACCCCGCACACGGCCTCTCGGTCACCGACTACGCCTCCCTCGCCGAGGTGACGGGCCGCTCCCCCGCCCTGGCGCCCGAGGCCATCAACTGCGCGGCGCCCGACACCGGCAACATGGAGGTCCTGCACCTGTTCGGGACGCCCGAGCAGAAGGAGCGCTGGCTCGCGCCGCTGCTGAACGGCGAGATCCGCAGCGCGTTCGCGATGACCGAGCCGGAGGTGGCGAGCTCGGACGCCACCAACATCTCCACCCGCATCGAGCGGGACGGCGACCACTACGTCGTCAACGGCCGCAAGTGGTGGATCAGCGGCTCCGCCGACCCGCGCTGCAAGATCATGATCGTGATGGGCAAGACGGACCCCGAGGGGCACCCGTACCGGCAGCAGTCGATGGTGCTCGTGCCGCTCGACGCCCCGGGGGTGGAGGTCGTCCGGCCGCTGCCCGTGTTCGGCTACCAGGACCAGCACGGCCACTGCGAGATCACCTTCACCGACGTCCGCGTCCCCGTCGAGAACCTGGTCGGCGAGGAGGGCGGCGGCTTCGCCATCGCGCAGGCCCGCCTCGGCCCCGGCCGCATCCACCACTGCATGCGCGCGATCGGGATGGCCGAGCGGGCGCTGGAGCTGATGTGCGAGCGCGCGGTGTCGCGCGTCGCCTTCGGCGGGCCGCTGGCCAAGCAGGGCGTGGTGCGCCAGCAGATCGCCGAGTCGCGGATGGCGATCGAGCAGGCCCGGCTGCTCACCCTCAAGACCGCCTGGCTGATCGACAAGCAGGGGGTGCAGGCCGCCCGGTCCGAGGTCGCGGCGATCAAGGTGATCGCCCCGCGCGTCGCGCTGGAGGTGGTCGACCGGGCGATCCAGGTGCACGGCGGCGCCGGCGTCAGCGACGACACCCCGCTCGCCGCGATGTGGGCCGGACTCCGCACCCTGCGCCTCGCGGACGGCCCGGACGAGGTCCACGTGCGGAGCGTGGCCCGCGCCGAGCTCGGCAGGTACCTCGGCACATGACGAGCGGCACGGGGGAGGCGGCGCCGGGCGCGCGGCGGCGCATGCCGCACGCCCGGCGGCGCGAGCAGCTGCTCCAGGCGGCGCTGGCGGAGTTCGGCCGGCGCGGCTACCACTTGACCCAGATGGAGCACGTGGCGTCGGGGGCGCAGGTGTCCAAGGCGCTGCTGTACCAGCACTTCACCTCCAAGGAGGAGCTGTTCGCCGAGGTCACCGAGGCGATCGTGGCCGAGATCACCGGCAGGCTGAACCGGGCCGTGCTCGCCGCGCACGGCTCGGCGGACGGCATCCGGGCGATGATCCGGGTGCTGTTCGACTACGCCACCGAGGAGCCGGACGCCTGGGCCCTCGTGGTCCGGCATCTCGACAAGCCCGAGGTCGGCCTGGAGCTGCGGGAGCTGCGCGACCGGCTCGGCACCGCGTTCGCGGACCTGCTGCTGCGCCGCCGCCGCGCCGACCCGGCGCTGTCGCCGGCGGCGCTCGCGGTGAACGAGCGGCGGGCGCGGCTGCTCGTCCCGCTGATGTACGGGTCGATGCTGTCGATGGTGTCGTGGTGGCTGGAGCATCCCGACACGCCGCGCGAGCGCGCCGAGCAGATGGCCGTGGAGTTCATCTGGCTCGGCCTGGACCGGCTGCGCGCGGGCGAGCGCCTGCCGAAGGCGTGAGGAACCCGCGGCCGGGCGGGTTCCGGCCGAGGGACCGCTAGCCGAAGACGTCGTCGCGGACCAGGTCGAGGGCGGTCAGCACCGCGCCGCGCAGCACGGCGTCGCCCTCGACGCGGCCGGGTCGCACCTCGGTGGCGGCCGGGCTGAGGAGCCCGAGGTGCGCGGCGACCAGGCCCGCGAGCCGGTCGCCGCCCGCGCGGCCGAGCGCCCCGCCGAGCACGACGAGCCCGGGGTCCAGGACGGCGACGAGCACGAACACCGCCTCGGCGATGCGCCCGGCGATCACCTCGTCGCCGAGGCCCGCGACGGCCGCCCCGTCGAGCAGGGCGCAGAAGTCCGTGCCGCCGACCTTCAGCAGGCCCACCTCGCCCGCGCCGCCCGACGCGCCGCGCCGCAACCGACCGTCCAGGACGAGCGCCCCGCCGACGCCGTCGTCCAGCCAGAGCAGCGCGAAGTCGTCGCGGCCCGCCGCCGCGCCTTCCCGGTGCTCGGCGATGGCGCCGAGGTTGACCTCGTTCTCCACCCGCACCGGCGCGCCCAGCCGGTCGCGCAGGGCCGCGCCGAGGTCGGGCTGGCCGCCGGGAACGCCGCTGGCGGTCGCGCGCCCGGTGCGCGGGTCGATCAGCCCGGGGGTACCGAGCACCACCGTGTGCAGGGCGCGGCCGCCCGCCGCCTCGGTCACCGCATCGGCGACGAGGGCGCAGAGGTCGGGGGACGGGGGCAGCGGCCGGGACGCCGACCCCACCGGGTTCCCCGCGATGTCGGCGACGCTGACGTGCACGGCGTCGCGGCGCAGATCGACCCCGGCGACATGGGCGCGGTCAGCGACCAGCGCGTAGAGGCGGGCGTTCGGCCCCCGCCGGTCGGCACCGGTCTCCCCCGCCGCCTCGATCAGCCCGCCGGCCCGCAGCCGCTCGATCAGATCGGACACCGTCGGCCGCGACAGCCCGGTCAGCGTCCGCAGCTGCGGCGCGGTCAGCGGCCCGCGCTCCAGCAGCAGGTCGAGGGCCAGCCGGTCGTTGATCGCGCGGGCCATCGTCGGGTCGGCGGTCTTCACGCCCCCATGGTAGTAGGCAGGGAACCTGCCTGAAAC
Source organism: Actinomadura sp. NPDC023710 (assembly GCF_040639875.1). Lineage (NCBI taxonomy): Bacteria > Bacillati > Actinomycetota > Actinomycetes > Streptosporangiales > Thermomonosporaceae > Actinomadura > Actinomadura sp. NPDC023710. The sequence continues at coordinate 54,269 of NZ_JBFAGB010000029.1, read as the reverse complement.
ACTTTCCATCAGGAAGCCTGCCTGTTAGTTTTTCGGACCATGAACTCCCCCCACCGCGCCATCGCGGTCGTGTTCGCTCTGCACGGCGCCGTCGCCGGCACCCTCGCCACCCGCATCCCCTGGATCCAGGACCGGCTCGACCTGTCCCCCACCGTGCTCGGCGCGGCGCTGCTCTGCCCGTCCGTCGGCGCGTTCATCGGCATGCCGACCGCGAGCCGCATCGCGCACCGGATCGGCGAGCGCCGGGCCACCCGCCTGCTGATCGCGGCCTGGTGCGCCGCCGGGGCGCTGCCCGCGCTCGCCCCGGCGCCCGTCTTCCTGTTCGCGGCGATGCTGCTGTTCGGGGCCACCGCCGGCATGTCCGACGTGGTGATGAACGCGCACGCGGTGTCGGTGGGGCGGCATCTGGGCCGGCCGGTCATGTCCGGCCTGCACGGCCTGTGGTGCGTGGGCAGCCTCGTCGCGGGCGGCGCCGGAATCCTGGCCGCGCACGCGGGGATCGACGCCCGCCTGCACCTCGGTCTGGTCGCGGCCGTGCTGCTGGCGGTGGGCGTCCCGGCGGGCCGCGGGCTGCTGCACGTCCGCCCTTCGCCCGGCGCCCCGGCGCCCCGGCGCTTCGCGCTGCCGAACCGGGCCGTCCTGGCCATCGGCGTCGTCGGCTTCTGCGCCACGTTCGCCGAGGGCGCCAGCGCCGACTGGACGGCCGTCTACCTGACCGAGGTGGCGGACGCGGGCCCCGGACTGGCCGCCGCCGCCTACACGGTCTTCATGTCGTGCATGGCGGGGACCCGGCTGCTCGGCGACCGGCTGGTGCGGCGGCTCGGCCCGGCCCGGGTGGTCCGGTGCGGGGGCGTGGTGGCGGTCCTCGGCGGAGCGCTGGTCGTGGCGTCCCGCGCGCCCTGGCCGGCCATCGCCGGGTTCGCGCTGCTCGGCGTCGGCGTGGCGACGGTCGTGCCGCTGGTGTTCGCGGCGGCGGGCGCCGCCGGCGCCACCCCGGGCGAGGGCGTGGCGGGCGTGGCGACGATCACCTACCTGTCCGGGCTGACCGCGCCCGCCATCACCGGCTGGACGGCCGGGGCGCTGTCCTACCCGGCCGCGTTCGCGCTCATCACGTGCGTGGTCGCGGTGATGACCGTGACGGCCGGGGCACTGGACGCGCGGGGCGGCGGTGCGACCGCGCGGCCCGCGGCCGAACCCGCCGGCCGTGCCGAGAAGGCGGTCCCCTAGGGCGGACCCGGCGCGCGGCCGGTGGGCATGCGAAAGGCCGGGAACGCGCGAGCGCCCCCGGCCTCAGCTGAGATCCGGCAGGACCTTAGAGCGGGTAGACGCCCTCGGCCTGCGGGCCCTTCTGGCCCTGAGTGATCTCGAACCCGACGCGCTGGTTCTCGTCGAGGCTGCGGTAGCCGTTGGTGGTGATCGCCGAGTAGTGGACGAACACGTCGGGGCCGCCGCCGTCGGGCGCGATGAACCCGAAGCCCTTCTCAGCGTTGAACCACTTCACGGTGCCTTCGGCCATGGTCTTTCCCTTCCGGGTAAAACGTCTCCGGCCCGCCGGTCGGCGGGGCCGGGCTGCAAGCGGACTCACTCACGCCCGCCGGTCACCCGGAGAAAACGCTTCGAGACTGCTTGGCGCCGGCCGGCCGGGCCGACGCCATCGTGCAACGCAGACGAACTTACCCGATGCCGGGCGGGCCCATGCACCGACACACCTAAAGAAGATCCGCGAGGGCCGCGGCGGCTCGGTGGCAGTCGTGGAACGTGCAGTACAGCGGGACGGGCGCGAGCCGGACGACATCGGGCTCACGCGCGTCGGCGATGACGCCGTGCTCCTCGGCGAGCCGCCGGACGAGCACGCCGGCGTCCGCCACCCGCACCGACAGCTGGGCGCCGCGCGCCGCCGGGTCGGGCGGCGTGACGACCACGGCGCCGATCGCGGCGAGCCGGTCCGCCAGGTAGCCGGTGAGGCGCTCGCTCTTGGCGCGCAGCGCGTCCATCCCCACCCGGTCGAAGATCTCCAGGGAGGCCAGCACCGGGGCGAGCGCCATGATCGGCGGGTTGGACAGCTGCCAGGCGTCGGCGGAGGCGGGCGGCGCCATGTCGGCGTCCATCCGGAACCGGACGGCGGGGTCGGTGCCCCACCAGCCCGCCAGCTTCGGCACGGAGGCGTCCCGGACGTGCCGCTCGTGGACGAAGCATCCCGCGACGGCGCCCGGTCCGCCGTTGAGGTACTTGTAGGTGCACCAGGCGGCGAAGTCCACGTCCCAGTCGTGCAGGCGCAAAGGGACGTTCCCGGCGGCGTGGGCGAGGTCCCACCCGACGACGGCGCCGGCGGCCCGGCCCGCCTTGGTGATCGCCGCCATGTCCATGAGCTGGCCGGTCAGGTAGTTGACCCCGCCGAGCAGGACGAGCGCGACCGTGCCGCCCTCGCGGTCGAGGAACGCCAGGACGTCCTCGGTGCGCAGGGTGTCCTCGCCGTCGCGGGGCCTGAGCCGCACGACCGTCCCGGCCGGGTCGAGCCCGTGGTGGACGGCCTGGCTGGCGACCGCGTAGGAGTCGGACGGGAACGCCGCGTCCTCGATGACGATGCGGGTGCGCGTCCCGGCGGGACGGTAGAAGCTCGCCATCATCAGGTGCAGGTCGACCGTCAGCGAGTTCATCGCGACGACCTCGTGCGGCAGCGCGCCCACGAGGCGGGCGGCGGGCTCGCGGAGCAGCTCGTGGTAGTTCACCCAGGGGCGGCGGCCCCGCGTGTGGGCCTCGACGGCGAGCCGCGCCCAGTCGTCCAGCTCCTCGCGGAGCAGCCCGGCCACGCTCCTCGGCTGGAGCCCGAGGGAGTTGCCCGCGAAGTAGGCGGCCTCCGCGCAGGGCCCGCCGGGCGCGGGCGGGACGAGGAACTCCCCCCGCAGCGTGGGCAGCGGATCGGTCTCGTCGAGGCGCCGCGCCTCGTCCTCCAGGCTCACTGCGTCATTCCTTCGGTGGTCACCAGGTCGTGGGCGGGCGCGAAGAACGCCTCCGCGTTGCCGCCGAGCAGCAGGGCGCGCCCGGCGTCGTCCAGGCCGGGGCACGCCCGGATCGTCGCGCCCGGGTCCTTCTCGCCGAGCGGGAACGGGTAGTCGGTGCCGAGCATGACCCGGTCGGGGCCCATCACGTCCACGAGCAGGCGGAGCGCGCGGGGATCGAACACGGCGGAGTCGACGTGGAACCGGCCGACGTACTCCGACGGGGGCCGAGGCGAGTCGGCGCGCACGATGTCGCGGCGGTGCCAGGCGTTGTCGGCCCGCCCGAGCAGGAACGCGAAGCTGCCGCCGCCGTGGCAGAAGCACAGCCGCAGGGACTCCGGGAGCCGCTCGAACGCGCCCGACAGCATCAGCCCGAGGATGCTCAGCTGCGTCTCGGCGGGCATGCCCGACAGCCACGGCAGCATGTGGCCGCGCATCCGGTCGGCGCCGAGCATGTCCCACGGGTGCGCCAGGACCGGCAGGCCGAGTTCCGCGCAGTGGGCGAGGAACGCCGTGATCCCCTCGTCGTCGAGGTTGCGGTCGCCGACATGGTTGCCGATGTGGACCCCGCGGTGCCCCGCGGCCGCGGCCCGCTCGGCGACCGCGCAGGCGAGCTCCGGATCCTGGAGAGGCACCTGGCAGAGCGGCAGGAGCCGGTCGGGGACGTCCGAGCAGAACGCCAGGATGCGGTCGTTCACGAAGTCGCACCAGTCGGCGGCGCGGGACGGCTCGGCCGCGTACCCGAACATCAGCGGCGTGGACGAGACGGCCTGCCGGTCGACGCCGGCGGCGTCCATGTCGGCGACGCGGCGCGCGGCGTCCCAGAGCGCATCCCCGACGGGCCGGTACTCGGCGTCGCCGCACATCATCATGCCCGCGCCACCGTGGTCGACGCGCAGCCACGGCTGGCCCTCGTCGGCGAGCATCAGGCCCTCGTCGCGGCCGATCCGCGGGAAGACGTGCGTGTGGACGTCGAAGACCGTCACCGAGGTCCCGTCAGACACGGGGCGCCGTCGTCGGGGTCATGGACCGCGGCCACTGCCGGCCCGGGTGCACCGCGCCGCAGTTCGGGCATTTCCGGTCGCTGCCGTAGAAGCCCTCGAAGGCGGGCGGCAGGTCGTCCACGATCGAGCGGACCTGGAGCTCGGCGCGGTGGACGAGGTGGTGGCACTCGGTGCAGTACCACTCGAACGCCTCCGTGAGGCCCTCGGGGCGCGGGATCTCCACGACGAGGCCGATCGACCCGGGCTCGGGCCGCTGCGGCGAGTGCCGGACGTGCGGCGGCAGCAGGAAGACGTCGCCCTCGTTGATCTGCAGGTCGGTGGGCGGGCGGCCCTCCTCCTCCATGACGCGCAGCACCATGTTGCCCTTGAGCTGGTAGAAGAACTCCTCGGTCGGGTCGTCGTGGAAGTCGGTGCGCTGGTTGGGGCCGCCGACCACCATGATGATCAGCCCGGCGTCGTCGAAGACCTGGACGTTGCCGACCGGCGGCTTCAGCAGGTCCCGGTGCTCCTCGATCCAGGCGTCGAAGTTGAACGGCCGTCCGAACGACAGCTGGGGCAGGGTCATGTTCCGCCCTCCTTTCCGGTCCGCGTCGCCTGGGGGATGTGCGCGACGCACGAGATCTCGATGAGCAGGTGCGGGTGCGGGAGCTGGTGGACGGCGACGGTCGTGCGGGCGGGCCCGGTCTCGTCGAAGTACTCGCCGTAGACCTCGTTGTAGCCGCCGAAGTCGTTCATGCTCACCAGGTAGGTGGTGACGCTGACGACGTCGGCCAGCCCGCCGCCGGCCGCCTCCAGCAGGTCGCGGATGTTCTCGACGACGGCGCGGGTCTGCTCCCGGATGTCGAGGTCGGTGACGCCCATCGCGTCGGCGCTCGCCCCGGCGAACGTGCCGTCCGGGCGGCGCGAACTCGTCCCGGACACGAAGACCAGGTCGCCGGCCCGCCGCAGGTGCGGGAACCGGCCGCGCGGCCGGGCCTTGCCCTCGACGAGGATCGCGTCGTCCATCAGGTCGTCACCTCCACGGCGCCGAGGCCCGCGCCGACGACCCGGACGTGGGCGTCCTTCGGCAGCGGGACCGCGGCCGTCGCGGCGCCGGCGAGGACGATCCAGCCCGGCTCCAGCGTCATCCCGGCGCCGAGCGCGAGCCGGGCCGCCGCCCGCAGCGACCGCGCCGGGTCACCGAGGATCGCGGCGGACGAGCCCGTCTGCACCGGGCGTCCGTCGATCTCCAGCAGGAGCCCGGCGTTCGACAGGTCGCGGGGCGCGTGCCAGGCGCCGACGCCGAACCGGGCCGCCGAGGCGTTGTCGGCGATGACGTCCGGGAGCGTGAACGCGAAGTCCTCGTAGCGGGAGTCCAGCACCTCGAACCCGACGGCGACGCCCGCCACGGCGGACTCGACCTCGGCGGCGGAGCGGACCTCCCGCCCGATCAGGTAGGCGATCTCGGGCTCGATCCGCGGGTGGATGAGGCGGGACACGTCCACCGCCGACTCGGCCGCCATGCCGTCGGTCAGCAGGCCCCAGATGACGTCGTCCACGCCCATCTGGACCATCTTGGCCCGGCTGGTGAACCCCATCTTCACCCCGGCGAGCCGCTCGCCCCTGCGGCGCCGCCGCTCGATCCCGGCGCGCTGCACCGCGTACGCCGTCGCGACGTCCAGCGGCGCCCGGCCGGTCAGCTTGGGGATCGCCCGAACGTCCCGGGCGGCCTCGTCGAGCGCCGCCGCGAGCGCGTGCACGTCCGCCATCAGGACTCCTCCTTGCCGAACGCGACGCGGACGTCGCCGAGTCCGTCGATGCGCGCCTCGAACACGTCGCCCGGGCCGGCCGGGACCACCGGGCCGAGCGCGCCGGTCAGGACGGTGTCGCCGGCGCGCAGCGGGCGGCCGACGCGGACGAGGGTGTCGGCGAGCCAGAGCGCGGCGTTCAGCGGGTGCCCGAGGCAGGCGGCGCCGTTGCCGGTCGAGACCTGCTCGCCGCGCCGCTCCATCACCATCCCGCACAGGCGCAGGTCGACGCCGGCGAGCGGGACGGGGCGGTTGCCCAGCGCGTACATGCCGGAGGAGGCGTTGTCGGCGACCGTGTCGGCGAGCGTGATGTCCCAGTCGCGGACGCGGCTGCCGACCACCTCGATGGCGGGCAGCGCGAACGCCGTCGCGCGGATCACGTCGGCGGCGGTGTGCCGCTCGTGGGTCAGGTCGTGCTCCAGCACGAGGGCGACCTCCGCCTCGGCGCGGGGCTGCAGGACGGCGCCGGCGGGGATCTCCTCCCCGTCCGGGACGGCCATGTCGGCGAACAGCATCCCGAAGTCGGGGCTGTCCACCCCGATCTGTGCCTGGACGGCGCGCGACGTCAGGCCGATCTTGCGGCCGGCGAGGCGGCGCCCCTCCCCCAGCCAGCGGTCGGTCAGCCGGTCCTGGACGGCGTAGGCGTCGTCCGCCGTGGTGATCAGGTCGCGGACGGGCGCGCACGGCGTGCCGCCGGCGTGGGCGCCGAGGAGCCTCTCGGCGGCGGCCTCGATGTTCGTGGTCACTGGGCTCGCTCTCAGATCTGGACGCAGACGTTGACGGGTTCGGAGAAGAAGTCCAGGGAGTACTCTCCCCCCTCCCTGCCGATCCCGGACGCCTTGACGCCGCCGAACGGGGTGCGCAGGTCGCGCAGGTTCCAGCAGTTCACCCAGACGATCCCGGTCTCGACGCGCGGCGCGACCCGGTGCGCGCGCGACAGGTCCCGCGTCCACACCGCGGCGGCGAGCCCGTAGGGGCTGTCGTTGGCGAGCGCGAGGGCCTCGTCCTCGGTGTCGAACGGCGCGACGTGGCAGACCGGCCCGAAGATCTCCTCCCGGACGGCCCGGGCGCTCTCGGGGAGCCCGGTGAGGACGGTCGGCTCGACGTGGAAGCCGCCGTCCCGCGCGTCCCCGAACCGCGGGGCGCCGCCGCCGGCGACGACCGTGGCGCCCTCCTCGCGGGCGAGCCGCAAGTACGACAGGACCTTGTCGCGGTGCCCTGCCGAGATCATCGGCCCGTAGCCGTCCAGCGCGCGGGCCCGCTCGCCGAGCCTCGCGACGAACTCCTCGAAGACGGGGCGCTCCACGTAGACGCGCTCGGTGCACAGGCAGATCTGCCCGGAGTGGGTGAAGGAGGAGCGGACCGTCCCGTCCACGGCGGCGTCCAGGTCGGCGTCGGCGAAGACGAGCGCGGGGTTCTTGCCGCCCAGTTCGAACGAGACGGGGGTGACGTGGTCGGCGGCGTTGCGCATGATCGCGGCGCCGGTGGCCGACTCGCCGGTGAAGGCGATCGCGTCCACCCCGGGGTGCCCGGTGAGGAACTCCCCCGCCGCGCCGGGGCCGTGCCCGTGCACCAGGTTGAACACGCCGCCGGGAAGTCCCGCGTCGTCGATCACCCGGGCGAGCAGCGTCGCGGTGGAGGGCGTCTCCTCCGACGGCTTGGCCACCACGGTGTTCCCGCACGCGAGCGCGGGCGCGATCTTCCAGGTCGACAGCAGCAGCGGGAGGTTCCACGGCGAGACGACCGCCACCACCCCGAGCGGCCGGCGCACCGTGTAGTTGAGCGCCTCGCCCGTCCCGGAGCTCCACCCCGGGACCCGCGTGGTGTAGGCGCGTTCCGGGCGCCCGTACAGCAGGTCGGCGTAGGCGCGGAAGTTGCCGACGGCGCGCGGCACGTCGACGGTCTCGGCGAACGCGCGGGGCCTGCCGGTGTCGGCGACCTCGGCGTCCACGAACTCCTCGAACCGCGCCTGGATGCTGTCGGCGACGCGCCGCAGCGCGGCGGCCCGCTCCTCGGCGCCCGTCGCGCCCCAGGGGCCCTTCAGCGCGGCACGCGCCGCGGCCACGGCGTCGTCGACGACCTCCCGGGTGGCCTCGGGGACGGCGCCCAGCTCGGTGCCGTCCGCGGGCGCGACGAGGGGGAAGGCCGGACCGTCCGAACGGAACACCCCGCCGACGTAGTGCTCAGCCTTCATCCGTCCCCTCCCGCGTGGCTCGACATTCCCCCGATACTCCGCCCGCGAAGCTATGCCTGGCAAATACCAAACTCCCCGGCGGCTATGCCGGAACGGCTATGCCGGGCGCACCCGCCCGGGCGGCCTTCCGCGACGCGCCGTTCGTCATCCTGGACGAGCCGACCGCCGCCCTCGACGCCCGCGCCGAGCACGGCACCCACGGGTCGCTGATGGCCGCCGGCGGGCGCTACGCCGAGCTCTTCGCCCTCCAGGCCGAGGGATACCTCGATCCGGCCGCCATACCCGGACGGTGACCCCGGATCCACCGGATATGACCGAACTGTGATACCAAGTCGGCATGCGCGCGATCGACCTGCTCAACGGACGGCTGAAGCTGCGGCACCTGGTGCTCGTCGTCGCCGTCGCCGACCAGGGCAGCGTCCTGCGGGCCGCCGAGCACCTGCGCCTCGCGCAGCCCGCGGTGACGCGCAGCCTGCGCGAGGTGGAGGGCCTCCTCGGCGTCGAGCTGTTCACCCGGGGCCCGCGCGGCATGACCCCGACCATGTTCGGCGACGCGTTCGTCGAGCACGCCCGCGCGGTCTTGGCCGAGCTCCGCCGCGCCGGCGAGCGCATCAGCGGCCTGGCCGACGGCGAGGTCGGCACGGTCACGATCGGCACCCTGCTCGCCGGCTCCAGCGTCCTGCTCCCCCGCGCGATCGCGGCGCTGAAGCGGGACCGCCCCGGGGTCACCGTGATCGTCCAGGAGGCCACCTTCGACGCGCAGGTCCCCCGCCTGCTGGACGGCGAGATCGACCTGATCCTCGGCCGCCTCAACCCGATCGAGGACCTGCGCGGCCTGCGCCAGATCACCCTCTACGGCGAACCCGTCCGCCTCGTCGCCCGCCGCGGCCATCCCGCGCGCTCGGTGCCGGGCCTCGGCCTGGCCGACCTGCTCGCCTACCCCTGGGTGCTGCCCCTGGAGCAGACGGCGCTGCGGTCGGAGCTGGAGCAGGTCTTCCGCGCCGACGGCCTGGACCCGCCCGGCAACCTGGTCGAGTGCACGTCGGTGCTGACCGTCCGCACCCTCGTCCGCGACACCGACATGATCGCCGCCCTTCCCGAGCTGGTCGCGCGGACCGACGCCGACATCGCGCCGCTCCCGGTGCCGCTGGAGACCGTCCGCCGCCAGGTGGGCGTCACGCTCCCCGCGCACCGCGCCCCGACCCCGTCCGCCCGGCTGATGCTGGACCACCTCCGCCGCGCGGCCGCCGAGATCACCGCCGGCTGATCACACCGCGCGGACCAGGTCGACGAGCGCCCGGCCGGGCAGGGAGTCCGGATCCGCCAGGTCCAGGACCACGTCGAAGTGGTCGCGGTCCGGCACGATCACCAGGTCCCCGGCGTCCCAGCGCGGGTGGAACATCCGGGACTGCGCGAGGAAGCCGGCCCCGTCGTCCTGCGCGGCGACGAGGACGGCGGGGCAGCGGTACCGCGCCGGCAGCAGCGCGGGGCTGAGCGCCGCCGCCCGCGCCAGGTCCAGCCGCACGGCCTCGTTGACGTAGACGCGGGTGATCGGGCGGATGTCGAACAGCCCGCTGAACGGCATCGCGGCCTTGACGACGTCGGCGGGCAGCCCGAGCGGCTCCTGCCAGCCGCCGACCATCGTCATCCCGGCTAGGTGCCCGCCCGCCGAACTGCCCCCCACCACGATGCGCTCGGGGTCGAGACCGTGCTCGCGCCCGTGCCGGTACACCCAGGCCACGGCCGCCCGCGTCTGCCGGACGATCTCCTCCAGCGTCGCCTTCGGCGCCAGGGTGTAGTCGGGCACCACGGTCGCGACGCCCTGCTCGTGCAGCATCCTCGCCATGAACGACGACACGTCCCGCGACAGCGCCATCCAGTAGCCGCCGTGCAGGAAGACGAACACCGGCCGCAGCCCCTCGCCGGTGCCCCAGACGTCGAGCCGCTCCCCGCTCGCCTCGTCGTAGACGATCCCCGGGTGCCCCGGCAGCCCCTCGACGGCCGCCTCCGACATGGCCCGGTACCGGGCCATGTGCCGGTCGAACAGCTCGGGCCCTGCCTTCCTGCGCACGTTGTAGGCGACGTCCAACTCCTCGTCGCTCAGTTCACTGCCAGGCCAGTCGTCCAGATCGTCCACGAGCGCACCTTCCCCTCCTGGGCAAGCCTCGCGCTCGCCCGGGGGCCCGATCAAATACCCTTCCCGGCCCCGCGGTATCACGCCTTCGCCATACCCGGCCGGCGGCCCCCGCTACGCCGGCCGGGAGGCGGGCCGTCAGAGCACCTTGCTGAGGAAGGCCTTCGTGCGCTCGTTCTTCGGGCGGTCCAGGACCGCCGAGGGGCTGCCGGACTCCACGATCACGCCGCCGTCCATGAAGACGACGCGGTCGGCGACCTCGCGCGCGAAGCCGATCTCGTGCGTGACGACGATCATGGTGAGGCCCTCCTCGGCGAGGGTCTTCATGGTGTCCAGCACGTCCCCGACCAGCTCGGGGTCCAGCGCGGAGGTCGGCTCGTCGAACAGCATCAGCTTCGGCCGCATCGCCAGCGCGCGGGCGATCGCGACGCGCTGCTGCTGCCCGCCGGACAGCTGCCGGGGGTAGCCGCCCGCCTTGTCGGCGAGGCCGACCTTGGCCAGCAGCTCGCCGGCCCGCGCCCGGGCCTCGGCGCGGGACTCGCCGCGCACGCCGGTCGGCGCCTCGATGACGTTCTGCAGGACGGTGAGGTGCGGGAACAGGTTGAACTGCTGGAACACCATGCCGATCTCGCGGCGCTGCCGCGTGATCTCGCGCTTGCGCAGGTGCCGCACCTTCCCGCCGGACGCGGTGAAGCCGATCAGGTCACCGTCCACGTGGACGGAGCCGCCGTCGATCGTCTCCAGATGGTTCACGCACCGCAGGAACGTCGACTTGCCCGACCCGGACGGCCCGAGCACCACGACGACCTCGCCGGGGCTCACGTCCAGGTCGACGCCCTTCAGCACCTCCAGATGGCCGAACCTCTTGCGGACGCCGCGCGCCCGCACCATCGGGACGGCGGCCGGCGGCGCGTCCTTCTCCAGCGTGGTCACGGCGACACCTCCGGGACGGGACGGCGGCGCCGCATCAGGACGAAGTCCCAGAAGCCCTGCCGGGCGTTGCGGGTGGCGCCGCGCGAGTAGTGGTGCTCGATGAACGACTGCCCGACGTACAGGACCGAGGTGATCACCAGGTACCAGAGGCAGGCGACGAGCAGCAGCGGGATGGTCTGGAACGTCCGGTTGTAGATGGACTGGACGGTGTAGAGCAGGTCGGCGAGGGCGATCACGCTGACCAGCGAGGTGGCCTTCAGCATGTTGATGACCTGGCTGCCGGTCGGCGGGACGATGAACCGCATCGCCTGCGGCAGCACGATCCGCCGGAAGGTTCGGGCGCCGCCCATGCCGAGCGCCTGCGCGGCCTCGGTCTGGCCGGGGTCCACGGCGAGCAGCCCGCCGCGGATGATCTCCGCCATGTAGGCGGCCTCGTTCAGGCCGAGGCCGAGGATGGCGGCGATCAGCGGGGTGATGAGCTGGTTGGTGTCGCCGTGCAGGAACTCCGGCCCGAACGGGACGCCGACCGACAGCCGCGGCAGCAGCGCCGACAGGTTGTACCAGAGCACGAGCTGCACCAGCACGGGCACGCCGCGGAAGAACCACACGTACAGGCCGCAGGCGGTGCGCAGCAGCGGGTTGTCCGACAGCCGCCCCACCGCCAGCATGATGCCGCCCGCGATGCCGACCGCCATCGCGATGACGGTCAGGACCAGCGTGATGGCGATCCCGTCTCCGATGATGGAGGCGTTCATGTAGCGGCCGACGACGTCCCATCGGAAGTTGTCGTTCGTCCAGAGCAGGTGGGCGAACTGGGCGGCCAGCACGAGCACGACGAGCGAGGCGACCCACCGCAGCGGGTGCCGCACGTGCGCCGCGCCCGCCACGTCGACGTCGCCGACGGTGCCGCGCGGATGCTCCTTGGTCATGGTCACCGCCGCCTCACCCCTTCCTGGGCGCCAGGTTCACGCCCGGCTTGTCGAGCATGTTGTCGGTCAGGTCCCACTTGGTCATGACCTTCTTGTACGTGCCGTTCTCGATCAGCTTCCGGAACCCTTCGAGCAGGACGTCCCGCAGCGGCGAGCCCTTGGCGACGACCGAGCCCTGGTAGAGGTCGTCGAACCCGTTGGGCTTGCCCGTCCCGGCGAGCTCCAGGTCGTCGCCCGACTGCTTCACGAAGTAGCTGAGCGGCGCCTGCGAGGAGAAGAAGCCGTCGGCCCGGTGGGACCGGACGGCGAGGATCGCGGTCGGCTGGTCCTTGTACGACTGCACCTGCACGGCGGGCTTGCCCTGCTGGACGCACGCGGCCGACTGGGTCTTGGCGACGTCCTCGGCGGAGCCGCCCGCCATCACCGAGATCTTCGTCCCGCACGTGTCGGCGATGGAGCCGATGTGCTTGGGGTTGCCCTTGGGGACGGCGAAGACGACGAACTCGCGGACCCAGTCGACGAAGTCGTTGGCGGCCTCGCGCTCGGGGAAGTCGCCGACCGGTCCCATCGCGAAGTCGTACCGGTCGGCCTTGATGCCGGTGAGCAGGCTGGGCAGCCCGTCCACGGTGACGTGCTCGATCTTGACGCCGAGCAGCTGGCTGAGCGCGGTGGACAGGTCGGCGGACGCGCCGCTCAGCGACCGCCCGTCCGAGCCCGCGATCTCGTAGGGCGGGAACGAGCCGTTGTTGACCGAGATCAGCTTGCCGGACGCCTTGTTCTTGGCGGGCAGCCGGTCGTGCAGCCCGTGGTCGAGCGTCTGGCGGAGGTCGGCGGCGCCGACGCCCTGCGAGGACTTGCCGTTGAGGATCCCCTCGGCCTCGGGCGGATTCGCCCCGCACGCGGCGGTCCCCGCGAGCAGGGCCGCCGCCGACAGGGCGGCGATGGCGCGTCTCATGCGGTCTCCTTCAGAGGGCGGATGGACGGGTCGACGCGGAACCGGCGGTTGGCGAGCACGGGCAGCGCGCGGCGGGCCTCGGCCAGTTCCTCGCGGTCGGCGATGGCCCACAGGAGACCGGGCCGGCCGCCCAGCCGGTCACGGACGGTGCCGAGCGGGTCGACGACCATGCTCGATCCGATGTTGCGGCGGCCGCACTCCCCCGACGCCGCGACGTAGCAGGTGTTCTCCAGCGCGCGGGCGGTCACCATGACCTCCCAGTGCCGCTCCTTCGCGGGACCGCGCACCCAGGCGGCCGGCACCGCGAGCACGTCGGCGCCCGCGTCGACCAGCAGCCTGGCCATTTCGGGGAATCTTACGTCGTAGCAGGTCATGAGTCCGACCCGCCAGCCGTCGCAGTCGACGACCACGGGCTCGCCGTCGCCGGGCGTCACCCGGTCGGACTCCCTGGCGCCGAACGCGTCGTAGAGGTGGACCTTGCGGTAGGCGGCGACGAGCTCGCCGTCGCGGACGGCGACGAGGGTGTTGTGGACCCTGCCGTCGCCCGCCGGTTCGTGGACGCCCGCGACGACCGTGGTGCGCGAGCCCCTGCTGTGGGCGCGCAGGCCGGTGACGAAGGGGCCGTCCAGCGGCTGCGCCGCCCCGGCGATCCGATCGGGCTCGTCGATGAACAGCGCGAGGGAGTCCTCGGGCAGCACCAGCAGGCCGGCGCCGCCCCCGACGGCCTCGTCGATCAGCGTCGTGCAGGTCTTGAGGTTGGTCTGCCAGTCCTCGGTGGAGGCGAACTGGCCCACGGCGATCCTCATCCGAAGAGCTCCTCGGCCTTGATCGGGCGGGGCGCGATGCCCTGCTCGTACAGCTCCGCGCAGAACGCGGCGGTCATGGCGGCGTTGGCCCCGGTCCCGTAGGGCATCCAGTCGGGTCCGAAGATCCGCGCCTGCGCCTCCAGCTCGTCCAGCAGCCAGGGCGTGGTGTCGGCGAGCAGCCGGCGGCGCTCCAGCCAGAGGCGCTTGGACGCCTCGAAGGCGTCCTGGACGACCTCGGGGAGCCAGGGATGGGCGTCCACGACCTCGCGCTTGAGGGCGAGGAGGTGGATGCCCGGGACGAACCCGGTCCGGGCGTAGTAGGCGGTCTCGGCGGCGCGGTAGTCGCCGTAGAGGTGGCGGAAGCGGCCGCGGGCGGTGAACATCTCCGGCGGCATGAACGGGGTGAAGACCGCGTCGAGGCTCCCGTCGGCGAGCCCTTCGATGAGGGGCGTGCCCGTGACCCGCACGTTGCCGGGCAGCGGGCGGGGGCCGACGCGGTCCTTGCCGGTCTCGCCGGCCGCGAGGGACCCGACGCGCCACTGGATGCCGGACAGGTCGACGCCCTCGGCCCGCAGCAGCGCCCGCGTCCAGGTGTTGCCGGAGTCGGGCCAGCCGGTGAGCCCGATCGTGGCGCCCGCCAGGTCCCGCGGCGAGGAGGGGCCGCCGCTCCAGCGGACGAGCACGCAGCGGTGCCGGAAGCCGCGCATCAGGAACACCGGCAGGCCCACGAGCCGGTCGTCGCCGCCCGCCCGCGCGAGGGCGTAGCGGCTGAAGGACGTCTCGCCGCCGTCCAGGTCCGGCTCTGCGAGGACGTCGGGGGTGGTGTCCCGGGTCTCGACCTCCAGGGCCGCCCCGCGGGCGCCGGCCCGGCCGGTCAGCAGCGGGACGAGATGGTCCCAGTCCCGCACCGCCAGACGAATCCGTGGAATCGGCACAGCACTCCATTTCCGCATGTAGAAGGGGGTTTGCCCGCATACCGGGCGCGATGGGACCCGACTTTAGGGTCTGTTTGTAGCCAGTACAATGGGCGTTTTGTTACTGCACATAACTTGTCCGGAGGTAACGTGATCGACGCGGCGTGGCTGGCCGAGCGCATCGGCGACCGCACGGCCCGGGGCATCGCCGCCGCGATGACGAGCCTGATCCGCAGCGGGGAGATCCCCGCGGGCACCCGGCTGCCGACCGTCCGGGGCCTCGCGGCGGAGCTCGGGGTGAGCCCCGGCACCGTCGCCGACGCCTGGACGACGCTGCGCCGGCACCGCGTCGTCAGCGCCCAGCGCCGGCGCGGCACCGTGGTGATCGGCCCGCCGAACGTCCCGCATCCGGCGCGGTACGAGCGGATCGGGGAGTTCGGCACCCGGCTCGCCGTCGACCTCGCCGTCGCGGCGCCCGACCCGGCGCTGCTGCCGCCCCTGGGCGCGGCGCTCGCGGCGGGCGCGCGGACCCCGCAGCTGAACGGCTACACCCGCGAGACGATCACGCCCGCCCTGCGCGCCGCCGTCGAGCCGGGCTGGCCGTTCCCCGCCGCCGGCATGCTCACCACGGGCGGCGGCTACGAGGGCGTCCAGCTCGTCTGCCAGACCGTCGCCGTCCCCGGCGACCGCATCGCCGTGGAGGATCCGACCGGCGCCCGGCTGCTGGACATCCTGGAGGCGCAGGGCGCGGAGATCGTCCCGGTGTCGTGCGACGCCGAGGGCCCGGAGCCGGACTCCCTCGCCGAGGCCCTCGCGGCCGGGCCGGCCGCGTTCGTGTACCAGCCGCGCGCCCACACGCCACGCGGGCACGCGCTCACCCCCGCGCGCGCCGCCGCGCTCGCCGCGCTCCTCGCGCCGGTCGGCACGCTCGTGATCGAGGACGACGGCACCGGCGAGGTGTCCGCCTCACCGGCCGTCAGCGTCGGGACCCATCTGCCGGACCGCACCGTCCTGGTGCGCTCCTACTCCAAGTCGCACGGCCCCGATCTGCGCATCGCGGTGATCGGCGGTGCGGCCGAGCCGGTGGAGAGGGTCCGGGTCCTGCGCAGCTTCGGCACCGGCTGGACGAGCCGCGTCCTGCAGGACGCCCTGGCGCACCTGCTGACGGACCCCGCGACCCGCGACCTCGTGGCACGGGCACGCCTGACCTACGCAGAGCGCCGTGACGGGCTGGCCGCCGCGCTCGCCGAGCGGGGCGTGCCGACGGGCAACCGCGACGGCCTGATGCTGTGGGTTCCGGTCGCCGACGAGTCCGGCGCCCTGGTCACGCTGGCCGCGCATGGCGTCGCCGCCGCGCCCGGCAGCCGCTACCAGATCGTCCCGTCCGGCCCGCACCTGCGGATCGCGACGAGCCGCCTGCACGACGCGCCGTTCCCCCTCCCGGAGCTGGCCGACCTGATCGCGCTGGCCGCGCGGCCCCGCTAGGGAACGAGCCCGGGGAGGTCGCCGGCGTGGTCGCGCAGGTAGGTGGAGAGCATCCCGGGGACGAGGTCCAGGGGCTCCAGGCCGGCGGGCGTGCACGGGACGAGGTCCACGTCGTAACGCCCCTTCGCGGGGTCGTCGAACTCGGGACCGTGCCGGCGCGAGAGGTCCATCGTCACCAGGCGGCAGACGTAGAAGGTGTTGATGCGGTGCAGCTCGGGGCCCTGCTCGGCGCACGCGAAGACCTGCCTGACGGGCCCGACGGTCGCGCCGAGCTCCTCGTCCAACTCCCGGCGCAGCGCGGCCTCGCGGGAGGCGTCGGTGGGCTCGATCTTGCCGCCCGGGGTCGTCCAGTAGACGGCGCGGCCGGGCACCGTGCGGCGCAGCAGGACGAGCGCGTCACCGTCCAGCAGGAGGGCGCGGGCGGCTCGGCGGACCCTCACGAGTTCAGGTAGGCCAGGACGGCGAGCACGCGGCGGTGCCCGCTGTCGGTGGGCGGGAGGCCGAGCTTGGCGAACACGGCGCCGATGTGCTTGCTCACCGACCGCTCGGTGATGACGAGGGTCGCGGCGATCGTGGCGTTGTCGAGGCCCTGCGCCATCAGTCCGAGGACCTCCCGCTCGCGGGGCGTGAGCTCCTGGAGCGGGTCGTGCCGGGACGTCATCAGCTGGGACACGACCTCGGGGTCCAGGGCGGTGCCCCCGGCGGCGACGCGGTCCAGGGCGTCGAGGAACTCGTCGACGCGGCCGACCCGGTCCTTGAGCAGGTAGCCGACGCCCCCGGCGCCGCCGGCGAGCAGCTCGGCGGCGTAGGTCTGCTCCACGTACTGCGAGAGGACCAACACCGGCAGGCCCGGCAGCCGCCTGCGCGCCTCGATCGCCGCGCGGAGCCCCTCGTCGCGGAACCCCGGCGGCAGCCGCACGTCGAGGACGGCGGCGTCCGGGCGATGCTCCAGCAGGGCGGGCAGCACGTCCGGGCCGCTGCCGGCGGCGGCGACCACCTTGTGGCCGCCCGCGTCCAGCAGCATGGCGAGGCCCTCGCGCAGCAGGACGCTGTCCTCCGCGATCACGATCCGCACGGCAGCTCCACCTGAAGCGTCGTCCCTTCCCCGTCGGGGCTGTCCAGGCGGGTCGCCCCGTCGAGCGCCGCCACCCGGCGGCGGATGCCCGCCAGGCCGCTGCCCCGGTCGGGGTCGGCCCCGCCCTTGCCATCATCCCGCACGGTGATCGTGAGGCGGGCGGGTTCGCGGCGGAGGGCGACCCACCCGTGCCGGGCGCCGCTGTGCCTGGCGATGTTGGTGAGGGCCTCGGCCACGACGAAGTAGGCGGCGGCCTCGACGGCGGCGGGCGCCCTGGCGTCCTCGACGTGCAGCTCGACGGGGATCGGCTGCCCGGCGGCGAGGGCCCGCAGCGCCCCGGCCAGCCCGCGGTCGGACAGGATCGGCGGGTAGATGCCGCGGATCACCGTCCGCAGCTGCGTGAGGGCCTCCTCGACGCCCTCCCTGGCCTCCAGGAACAGCGTCCGGGCCGCGTCCGGCTCGGCGTCGAAGCGGCGGTCGGCGAGGCCGAGCCGCAGGGCGGCGGCGACGAGCTGGGCCTGCGTCCCGTCGTGCAGGTCGCGCTCGATGCGGCGCAGCTCGGCGCCGTGCGCCTCCAGGGCCTCGGCGCGGGTCTCGGTCAGCTCCTCGACCCGCTCGGCGAGGCTGGTGCGCCGGGTGGGCGACAGCAGGACCTCGGCGAGCCCGGCCTGCCACCGCCGGAGCCTCGGCACCAGCCACAGCAGGACGGCCAGGTCGAAGGCCCCCTGCAGGAACGGCATCGTCAGTGCCTTCGGCCAGCTGTCCAGGGTGATGAACGCCGCCTGGGAGCCCTCGGGCGCCGCCCACCACCACAGCGGCAGCGAAAGCGTGAACGGGATGGCGGGCCACACCGCGACCGCGATCGCGGCCGCCGCCAGGGCGGTGAGCCCGTGCGCCGCCATCCAGGCCGCGTCCCGCCAGGTGGAGGGCGACCGCAGCAGGCGGCGCGCCTCACCGAGCCCCTCGCCCGAGGACGGCCGATACGGCTCGGGGATCTCGCGGCCGAGGACGCGTCCGGCCCGTCGCCGCTCGGCGTTCGCGAGCGCCCGCAGGGGCTTCACGGCCGACGGCAGCCACGGCAGCACGAGCAACGACAGGGCCAGCGCCGCCACGAGCGGAGCGAGCCCGGCCATCGCGGGCAGGCCCGTGCGCAGGGCGCCGACCAGCTCGCCGGTCGCCTCCGCGCTGCGTCTCAGGGCTCTGTTCATCTCACCTCGCAGCACACCGTAAGCGACGCCGGCGACCCGCGCACCCGGGCGTGCCCCCAGGCCGGTGGTGTAGCCCGCTACACCACCGTTTCGGGAGTGCGCGCCCATGTGCCCGCACCCCCGCGGAACCTAGGTTCGTCCAGGTGAGAGGCGGCATCCCACGGAGGGGAACCATGACCACGATGACGGCCGAGGCGACCGCGGAGGCGGTGGGCCTGGACGCGGTCACCAAGACCTACGGGGCCGTGCGGGCCCTGGACGGCGTCACCTGGACGTTCCGCCGCGGCGGGTTCACCGCGGTGATGGGGCCGTCCGGGTCGGGCAAGAGCACGTTCCTGCACTGCGCGTCCGGACTCGACCGCACGAGCGGCGGCACGGTCCGGATCGGCGGCGTGGACATCGGCGGGCTCAGCGAGGCGAAACGGACGCGGCTGCGCCGGGAGCGGATCGGGTTCGTGTTCCAGGCGTTCAACCTGATCCCGTCCATGGACGTCGAGCAGAACATCACGCTCCCGCTGCGGCTGGGCGGCGCCGAGCCCGACCCCGCCCGGCTGGAGGAGATCGTCCGGCGGGTGGGCCTCGCGGACCGGCTGCGGCACCGCCCGTCCGAGCTGTCCGGCGGGCAGCAGCAGCGCGCCGCGCTCGCCCGTGCGCTGATCACCCGCCCCGAGGTCGTCTTCGCCGACGAGCCGACCGGCGCCCTCGACCCGCGCACGGCCCGCGAGGTCCTGCGGATGCTGCGCGAGGCGGTCGACCTGACCGGCCAGACGGTCGTCCTGGTCACCCATGACCCGATGGCCGCCGTGTGGGCCGACTCGGTGCTGTTCCTCAGTCGCGGCCGCATCGTCGACGAGCTGGCCTCCCCGACCGCGTCCGCCGTCCTGTCCCGCTGGGAGACGCTGTGAGGGGAAGAGGGGCGTTCGCCGGGATCTTCGTCGCGCTGGCGTTCGCGGCGACGCTCGTGGGGGCGTGCGGGGTGCTGCTGGAGTCGGCGCTGCGGGCGCACGCGCCGGTCGACAGGTTCGGCGCCGCAGCCGCGGTCGTCACCGGCCCGCGGAGCGTCACGGACCGGATGGGGAGGTTCGCGGACGAGCCGGAGGAGCAGAGCCGGCCGCTGACCGAGCCGGGCCCCGTCCCGGTCGCGGCCGCGGCGGGACTTCGGGGCGTTCCGGGCGTGCGGGACGTGGTCGCGGACGTGTCCTTCCCCGCCCTGCTCTCCTCGGGGCGGCCGGTGACGGGGCACGGCTGGGAGTCGGCGGCGCTCCGGCCCTACCGGTTGAGCGCCGGCCGTGCTCCGCTGGCGCCGGACGAGGTCGTGCTGAGCCGGTCGTCGGACGTGGCGCCCGGGGCGGTGGTCCGCATCCAGGCCGACGGGCCGCCCCGGCGCTACCGGGTTTCCGGGCTCGTCGCCGAGGGCCCCGCCGCGGCGTTCTTCACCGCGGCGACGGCCGCGGCCCTCGACGGGCGCCCGGGCCTCGCCGACGCTCTCGCGGTGCTCGGCGACCCCGACGAGGACGCCCTCCGCAGGGCCGTTCCCGGGCTCGCCGTCTCCTTCGGCACGCAGCGCGGTGACGCCGAGGACCCGGCCGTCGCCGCCGCGCGTCCCGACATCGTGGAGCTGTCCGCCTCGCTCGGCGGGGTCGCGGTGATGACGGCGCTCGTGGTCGTCGGCGGCCTGATCGTGCTGTCGGTGCGGGAGCGGGCACGCGAGTTCGCGCTGCTGCGGGCGGTCGGCGCGACGCCGGGGCAGGTGCGGGGACGCCTCCTGCGCGAGACGCTGCGGGTCGGGGCGCCGGGCGCGCTGGCCGGTGGCGCCCTGTCCCTCGGGGCGGGCGCCGCACTGCACGCCGCGATGGTCCGCAAGGGCGTTCTGCCGGACGGCTTCGGGCTGGCGCTCGGTCCACTGCCCGTCCTCGCGGCGGTCGCGACCACGCTGCTCGCCGCCACCGCGACCGCGTTCCTCGCCTCCCTGCGGCCGTCGCGGATCCGGCCCGTGGAGGCGCTCGGCGAGGCCGCCGCCGAGAACCCGCGCCTGCCCCGCTGGCGCCTCGTCACCGGCGCCGCCTTCCTCCTCGCCGGGCTGAACGCGCTCGGGTTCTCGGCGGGCGCCACGGGCGCCGCCGCGAACGCCTCGATCGGCGGCCTGGTCATCTCGCTGATCGTCGCCACGGCCTTCCTCGGGCCGCTGGTGGCGCTGGCCGGGAACCGGGTGCTGGGCCGCGCCGCCCGGGCCGCCTCGCCGGTGGCCGGGCGGATGGCCCAGCACGCCGCCGGCACCGCCGCCCTGCGCGCCGGGTCACTGATCACTCCGGTCGCCCTGGCCGTCGCGTTCGCGGGCGTCCAGCTCTTCGCGCAGTCCACCGTCGCCCACGCCGCGCGGACGCAGGCGGAGGAGGGGAACCGCGCCGACCGGATCGTCGTGGCGGCGGGCCCCGGGCTCCCGCGCGGCGCCGCCGGATCGGTACGCCGCGTCCCCGGCGTGACGGCCGCGACGCCGGTCAAGCGCACCGGCGTCGTCATGGCGGTCAAGGAACTGGGCGAGAAGAACCTGCGCTCGCTGGACGGCAGCGGCATCGGCTCGGACGCCGCCGCCACGATGGACCCGGGAGTGTCGTCCGGCCGGCTCGGCGATCTGCGCGGCGACGCCGTCGCGCTCAGCCGGGACGTCGCCGGCGGCCTGCACGTCGGCTCGACGGCGTCGCTGTGGCTCGCGGACGGGACGCGGATCCGGGCGCGCGTCGTGGCCGTCTACGACCGGGGCCTCGGCTTCGGCGACGTGCTGCTCCCCCACGACCTCGTGGCCGCGCACTCCGCCTCGCCGCTCGACGACCGCGTCCTCGTCCGCGGACGGGCGGACCTGAGCGCGGTCACCGCCGCCTACGCCGGGGCCAGGGTGGTCACCCCGGACGCCTTCCAGGCGGGACTCTCGCAGGAGATCAGGCTCCAGGGGTTCGTCAGCCTGCTGGTGGTCGCCGCGATCACGGGATTCATCCTCATCGGCCTCGTCACGACGCTGGCGGTGGCGACGGCGGCGCGCCGCCGCGAGTTCGCGCTGCTGCGGCTGGTGGGCGCCACCCGCCGGCAGGTCCTGCGGATGCTGCGCCTTGAGGCCGCGATCGTGCTCGGCACCGGCATCGCGGTCGGCGCCCTCATCGCGGCGGTGACCCTGACGGCGTTCGCGGCCCGCGTGACCGGCCTCCCCCTGCCCTCCGTCCCGCCTCTGGCGTGCGCGGTGATCCTCCTCGGCGTGGCCGGATCCGGCGCCGCCGCGATCCTCCTCCCGGCGCGTGCCGTGCTGCGCCGGCGCACCCCTCCCTCCCTCTCCTGAAAGGCACCTCCATGAGCAACTCCACCCGCTGGACCCTGGTCTGCATCCTCATCGGCGTGAACGTCCTGTCGAACGCGGTCCTCGGGGACGGCTGGATCCAGATCGCCGTCAGCGCCGTCACCGGCCTCGCCGCCGCCGCAGTCCTGATCGACCTGCTGCTCCGCGGCCGCCGCGAGCCCTGAGCCCGGCGGGGCCGCCCGGCCGGACGAGCGAACCGCAAGGCTCGTCCCCCGGACGGCCCCTACCGCCGTTACGATCGCCACTGGCATGCTCTGTACCGGAACGGCGTGAAATGGATGATGTGGAGGTCCGGCACCTGCCGGGCGACCTGCCGCAGCTGTTCGACGGCGGCGCCGGGGACGGCGCGCCCGGCCGGACGCTGTCGGTTCCGCTGCCCGACGGGGATCTGGTCTGGCCGGACCCCGGGTACCCGCAACGGCAGCTCCTCCTGCGGCCCGCGTTCTGGCTGAGCGACGAGCCCGCCGGCGGCGAGCTGTGGGCCCGGTTCCGCGCCGAGCACGCGAGGTCGGGGCTGTGGCCGCTGCTCATGGACGAGTCCGACCAGCCGTGGGCGGCGGGCCAGATCGCCCCCGAGCCGGTCGCCGAGATCGGCAACTACCACCCCCACGCGTTCATGTACGAGGTGTGGGCGGACTGGGCCGAGCAGGCCGCCGACGACGACCACGACGACCTCGCCCCGTACGGGCGGCACTGCCCCGGACCCGCGCCCGCCGGCGTCCCGCTCGACGACCCCGATGCCATGGCCGACCGGCACGCCCGCGCCCTGGCCGCCCGCGGCCTGTCGCTCGGCCTGGTCGCGGTGGACCGCGGCGCAGACGCCCTCGCCGCCGTCGGCTGGCAGGGCGCGCTGAACCACAACGAGTGGACGGCGCCGCTCGCGGCCGTCCTGCGCAGCTGGGAGGACCGCTTCGGCGCCCGCGTCGTCGCGCTCGGCTTCAACACCCTGGAGCTCAGCGTCGCCGCGCCGCCCGTGAGCACCCGGCACGCCGTGCACGTCGCGGCCGAGCACTGGGCGTTCTGCCCCGACATCCTTTTCCAGGGGCCCGGCACCCTCGCCGGGTACGCCGAGGAGATCCGCGGCAAGACCAACTGGTCGTTCTGGTGGGACTGACCGGCGACGGAGACGGGGGCGGGCACGGATGCGACGCAGTGGCAGGGCACTCTCCGCGGTCATCGCGGCCGGGATCGTCCTCACCCTCGCGGCCGACGTCACCGTGCTCGCGCGGGACCGGAAGGGCGGCGGGCCCCGCCGGGCGGGGAACCTCGTGTCGGTCGCCGAGGCGCCGCGGACGCCGACCGTCGCGCCGCTGACCCGCCGCTACACCCCGCACCTGCTGGTCGCGGGGACGTCCTCGCTGCCGCCCCGGGCCGTCGAGCGGGCGAGGCGGCTCAAGGGCGTCGCCGGGGTCACGGTCGTGGACGCCGCGCGGGCCAGGGTCGGCGGCCGCCGCATGGGCCTGCTCGGGGTGGACCCCTCGGGGTTCCGCGCGTTCGCGCCCGAGCCCACCGCCGGTTCCGACCAGCTGTGGCAGACGGTCGCGTCCGGCGGCCTGGCGGTGTCGTTCGAGCAGGGCCGCGACGGGGCGCTGCCTCTCGGAGCGGTGGTCCCGGCGGGCCGCAGCACGAATCCGGCGCAGGTCCGCGTCGGCGCCTACGCCTCGATGGGCATCGGCGACGTCGACGCCATCGTGTCCCGCGTTCAGGCCCGCGCGCTGGGGCTGCCGGACGGGAACGGCCTCGTCATCAGCGCCCCGAAGGCCGACACCGCGGCGCTGGTGAAACACCTGAAGAGGATTCTCCCGCGCGGCACGAAGGTGGCGGCGCTGGCGGCGCCGAAGCGCACTGGCGGCACGCCGCGCAGGAGCGTCCCGCGGGTGACCGGGCGGCCGGACGGGGCGTCCGGCGACCGCTCCCCCATCACCGGCAACGCGATGACGCCCACGATGCGGACCGCCCTGCTGGAGATCGCCGGGATGTTCGGCCCCTTCCCCGTGATCGGCTGCCACCGCTCCACCGGCGACCCGCAGGACCACGGCGACGGCCGCGCCTGCGACTTCATGGAAAGCACCGGCGGCCGGACGCCGAGCGCCGGCGCCCAGCGGCACGGCGACGAGGTCGCCCGGTACGCCGTCGCGAACGCGCGGCGGCTCGGGATCTCCTACGTCATCTGGAAGCAGCACATCTGGAACGTGCGCGGCGGCGGTTGGCGGCCGATGGAGGACCGGGGAAGCATCACCCAGAACCACTACGACCACGTCCACATCTCGGTGCTGCGCTAGCCGCCCTTCAGGGAAGCGGCTGCTCGCACCACACCACCTTGCCGTTCTTGGTGCGGCGCACGCCCCAACGCTGCGCCAGCCGCCCCACGACGTGGAGGCCCCGGCCCGACTCGCTCGCCTCGTCCTCGTCGTCGTGGTGGCGGATCCGGGGGCGCCCGTCGGAGGAGTCGAACACCTCGCAGACCAGCCCGCCCTCCCGCACCAGCCGCAACACGATGCGGCCGCCCGCGTGCCGGATGGCGTTGGTGACCAACTCGGAGGCCAGCAGGGTGGTGGTGTAGGCCATGTCCTCCAGGCCCCAGTGGGCGAGCCGGTCGCGGATGAGGCCACGCGCCCGGCGCACGGCGGCCGGCTCGGCGGGCAGCTCCCAGGAGGCGTGCCGGTCGGCCGGGATCCGCGCCAGCCGCGCCACGAGCATGGCGATGTCGTCGCGGTGCTGGTCGTCGTAGACGCCGTCGAGGGCCGCCTGGCACAGGTCCTCCAGGGGGCGGGCGGCGGCGCCGGGCCCGAAGGTGGCGCGCAGCCGGGCCAGTCCGTCGTCGATGTCGCGGGCCCGGTTCTCCACCAGGCCGTCGGTGTACAGGAACAGCAGCGTCCCGTCCTCGACGGTGAACTCGCGGCTGACGATGGGGCCCTGGCCGCCGACGCCGAGCGGCGGCGCGGGCGGCACCGGCAGGTACTCCGAGGCCGTGCCGGGCGGGACCAGCAGCGGCGGCAGGTGCCCGGCGCTGGCCACCTCGCACCGGCCGCTGACCGCGTCGTACACGACGTACGCGCAGGTGGCGAAGTGGGGTTCGCGCTCGCCGAGCGTCCGCATCAGGGAGTCGAGCCGCTCCAGCGCCTCGGCGGGCGGCAGCTCCAGCCCGGCGAGGGTGTGGATGGCGGTGCGGAGCCGCCCCATGGTGACGGCCGCCTTCACGCCGTGCCCGGCCACGTCCCCGACGACCAGCGCGACCCGCGCCCCCGGCAGCGCGATCGACTCGTACCAGTCGCCGCCGACCTCGATGAGCCGGCTGCCCGGCAGGTACCGGTGGTGCACCTCCACCGGCGACGGCGCCGACAGCCCGGTCGGCAGGAGGCTGCGCTGCAGGGTCAGCGCGGTCGCCCGCTCCCGCGAGTACTGCCGGGCGCTCTCGACGAAGATGGCCGCCCGGCTGGCGAACTCCATCCCGATCTCGACGTCGTAGGCGTCGAAGGGGCGGTGCGCGACGTTGCGCGTGCAGACGAAGAAGCCGAGGACGCCGACCGCCGAGGTGATCGGCAGCAGCAGTATCGACGCGCCCTTGAGCAGTTCGGCGACCGGCGGGCGGCGCCAGGAGGAGGCGAGCCTCGCCGCGCCCTCTCCGCCGAGCGCCCGCAGCACCGGCTCGCCGGACGCCAGGCACAGCGCGTGCGGGGTCCCCTCCGGGTAGACCAGGGACTCCCCGGTCGGGAACGTCGCGTCCCAGGCCGGGTCACGGTCGTCGAAGCCGATCGCCATCCGGCGCAGCTGCGGGCCGTCGGGGCCCTGCGGCCCCTCGTCGGCGTCGATGTGGCTCTCCAGCAGCATCAGCGCGCCGGAATTGCAGAAGTGCGGGACGAGCACGTCCATCAGTCCGCGCGCCAGCAATTCCAGGTCGAGCGTGGAACCGATCCGCGGGAGCGCGTCGTCCAGCAGGGCGCGGCGGATGACGGCCGGGTCGACGAACCGGTCCGCGAGCGGCACGGGCACCTTCACCACCGCCAGCGCCGCGATCTCGGGAGCGCCGCCGCTCATCGGGTGGACGGTCACGACCGCGTCGAGCAAGCCGCCGACGGGAGTCTCCACGGCGAGCATGGCGGTGCGCTCCCGCCCGGCCCTCAGCGCATCCATCAAGGGCCTGTGCGCGCCGGGGATCACCTCGTCCAGCCGGGCGCCCAGCAGGCCGTCCGCATTCGGGCACAGAACCGCCGCGGCGTTGCGGTCGAACTGAAGAATTCTCCCCGACGAATCCATGCCGAGAATGAGAATTCGGGTGGACGACTCCATCGCTCGATTATGGGACATGGCGGGGCCCGATGAGACCGATACGGGCGGGGAATCCGTCCCTTACCGATGCGTATGGGTCTCGGCCAGGAACTGACGCCAGGTCCGGTTCCCCACGGCGTGGTCCGGCGCCAGGTGATGGCCTTCGCGGAAGGCCCGCGCGGCGCGTCCGGGAAGCGGCACCGGCACCCGGACGGGACGCCGCAACCCGCGCGCCTTCAGGTAGTCCCGCATCATCTCCTCGACCGTGAGCACCTCCGGGCCGCCCAGGTCGTCGACCCGCCGCGCGGGCCCGGCGGCCAGGGCCAGTTCGGCGAGCCGCCCGGCGACCTCGCCGACCTCGATGGGCTGGTCGCGCAGCCCTCTCGGCAGCAGCATCAGGCCCGGGACTTTGGTGAGCGCCGCGAAGACCGCGTCCGGCAGGGTGTGGAACTGAGTGGCCCGCAAGATCGTGTACGGCAGGCCGGAATCCTCGATCGCCCGCTCCACCGCGTACTTGATCTTGTAATATCTGTAAGGGATCTTGTCGACGCCGACGATCGAGATATAGAGCAGGTGCGGCGCGCCCTGCCGGCGCGCGGCCTCGATCAGCGTCCGCGCGGCCTGCAGGTCCCGCTTGGCGTGGAACGCGTCACTGGCGCAGTGCACGATCGTCTCGACGCCGGCGAGGGCGTCCTCGACCCCTTCGCCGGTGACCAGGTCGCCCTTGCACCAGGTCACCCCTGACTCCGGTTCCCTGACGCGGCGGCTGAGCGCGCGCACGTCCGCGCCGGCCTCGGCCAGCAGGCGGGTGACGGGCCTGCCGAGCGTGCCGCTCGCCCCGGTCACGAGAATCATGGGAACTCCTTGTCGTTCGTCGTCGGATGCGGAAGGCCGGGTCCCTCGGTCAGGACCTCCCGAACACCTGCGGCGGCGGGACGGGCGCGGCGATCTCCTCGCCGTCGCGCAGCGACGCGGCGCCGGCGCAGAACGCCGCGAGGTCGCCCCCCTCCAGCAGGCGGGCGCGCGCGGCGCCGCCCGCGGCGCGGCGCGTCAGCTCGGCCGCGGGGAGCGGTTCCCGGGACGCGGCCACGATCAGGTTCCCGAAGCGGCGGCCCCGCAGCACGCCCGGATCGCCCATCACCAGCGTGTGCCGGAACACCGACCGGACCGTCGCGGTCACCCGGCGGGCGAACGGCAGCCGGAAGCCGTCGGCGACGTTGGCCAGGTAGACCCCTCCGGGCCGGAGCACCCGCGCGGCGTCCAGCACGAACTCGCGGGTCGCGAGCTCCGGCGGCATCGACGCCCCGGCGAAGGCGTCCATCACGACCAGGTCGTCGGCCTCGTCCGCCAGGGCCGCGATCCCCGAGCGCCCGTCGGTGATCCGGATCCGCAGGCCGGAGACGCCCTTGACCGGCAGCTGCTCCCGGACGACCTGCACCAGCTCCGCGTCCGGTTCCAGGACGACCTGCCGCGAGCCCGGCCGGGTCGCGGCGATGTAGCGGGGCAGCGTGCACCCGGCGCCGCCGACGTGCACGGCGTCGAACGCCTCCCCGGCCAGGCCGAGGGAGTCGACCACGTCGCCCATCAGGCGCATGTACTCGAAGTCCAGGTAGGTGGGGTCGGACAGGTCCACGTACGACTGGGGGACGCCGTCGACGAGCAGCATCCAGCCGCCGTCGCGGTCGGCGTCGCGCAGCAGCTCGGCCTCCCCGCCGGCGATCTCGAAGGTTCGCGGACGGGGGCCGTGCCTGCCCTTGCGTGCCATGGCTCCCACCCTACGGATCGCGACCAGCGACGCCCGCGACGCCTCAGGTCTGCTCCGACAGGTCCGTCAGGGCGGCCTCCGCCGCGAAGTGGCAGGCGCTCGGGTGGGCGGAGCCGTCCCGCTCCTCCAGGGCGGGCACCTGCTCCGCGCAGATGTCGCGCGCCTTCCAGCAGCGGGTCCGGAACCGGCAGCCGGACGGCGGGTCCAGTGGCGACGGCGGCTCGCCCTCCAGCCGGATCTGCTCCGCCCAGCCGGGCGCGTCCGGATCGGGCACCGGGACGGCCGACAGCAGCGCCTGCGTGTACGGGTGGGTGGGGTGCTCGTAGATCTGGTCCTCGTCGCCGGTCTCGACGACCTTGCCCAGGTACATCACGGCGATCCGGTCGGAGATGTGGCGGACGGCGGCCAGGTCGTGCGCGATGAACACGTACGCCAGGCCGAGCTCGCGCTGCAGCTCGGCGAGCAGGTTCATCACCTGCGCCTGGACGGACACGTCCAGCGCCGACACCGGCTCGTCGCACACGATGACGTCGGGCCGCAGCGCCAGCGCGCGGGCGATGCCGACGCGCTGGCGCTGCCCGCCGGAGAACTGGTGCGGGTAGCGGTTGACGTGCGCGGGGTCGAGGCCGACGAGCTCCAGCAGCTCCTGCACGCGCCCGCGCCGCTCGCCCTTCGGCGCGACCTCGGGATGGACGGCGAACGGCTCCCCCACGATGTCGCCGACCGTCATACGCGGGTTGAGCGAGGAGTAGGGGTCCTGCATCACCATCTGCACGCGGCGGCGCAGCGCCCGCAGCTCCGGCTTCGGCAGCGCGAAGATGTCGCGGCCGTCGAAGCGGACCGTCCCGGCGGTGGGACGCTCGGCGGCGAGCAGCAGCTTGGCCAGCGTCGACTTCCCGCACCCCGACTCGCCGACCACCCCGAGGGTCTCGCCGCGCCGCAGCTCCAGGTCCACCCCGTCCACGGCCTTGATCTGCCCGACCGCGCGCTTGACCACGACGCCGCGGGTCACCGGGTAGTGCTTGACGAGCCCCTCCACCCGCAGGATCGGGTCCTCACTCGGCTCCGGCACGGTGCACCTCCTCGGCGAAGTGGCAGGCGGCCTCGTGCCCGGGGGCGACGGTGACCAGCGGCGGCCGCTCCGCCGCGCAGAGGGCCTCGGCACGGGGGCAGCGCGGCTGGAACGGGCAGCCCGGCGGGAGCGCGGCCGGGTTCGGCGGCGCCCCCTTGATCGGGACGAGCGGGCCGCCCCGCCGGTCGAGCCGCGGCACCGAGGCCAGCAGGCCCCGGGTGTAGGGGTGGGCGGGCCGCGCGTACAGCTCCCGGGCGGGCGCCTGCTCGGCGACCGACCCCGCGTACATGACCACGATCCGGTCGGCGACGCCGGCGACGACGCCGAGGTCGTGGGTGATCAGCACCATGCCCATGCGCAGCTCGTCCTGCAGCCCCGCCAGCAGCCGCATGATCTGCGCCTGCACGGTGACGTCGAGCGCGGTGGTCGGCTCGTCGGCGATCAGCACGTCCGGCTCCAGCGCCAGCGCCATCGCGATCATGATGCGCTGCCGCATGCCGCCGGAGAACTGGTGCGGGTAGTCGCCCAGCCGCTTGGCGGCGGAGGGGATCCGCACCCGCTCCATCAGCTCGACGGTCCTCGCCGTGGCCTCCCGGCGGCCGAGCCCCCGGTGCACCCGGAACATCTCGCGGAGCTGGTCGCCGACCGTGAAGACCGGGTTCAGCGCGGACAGCGCGTCCTGGAAGATCATCGAGATGCGGTCGCCGCGGTAGGCGCGGCGCCGCCGCTCGGACAGGCCGAGCAGTTCCTCGCCGCGCAGCCGCACCGACCCGCGCTCGACGCGGGCGGGCGGGACGTCCAGGATGCCCATCACGGCCTGCGCCGCGACGCTCTTGCCCGATCCCGACTCGCCGAGGATCGCGAGCGTCTCGCCCTCGGCGAGCGTGTACGACAGCCCGTTCACCGCGTGCACGTCCTGGTTCCGCACGCGGAACCGGACGTGCAGGTCCTCGACGCTCAGGAGCGGCGCCTCCGGTTCCGGGGCGGGTACCGGGTCGTCCTTCAGGTCCGTGGTCATGTCTCGGCTCACCGCAGCTTGGGGTCGAGGGCGTCGCGGACGGCGTCGCCGAGCATCAGGAAGCTCAGCACCGTCGCCGACAGGAACACCGCGGGGAAGATCAGCAGGTGCGGGTGGTCGACGAAGGAGTCCTTCGCCTGGTTGAGCTGGAGCCCCCAGGAGATCTCCGGGTACTGCAGGCCGACGCCGAGGAAGTCCAGGGTCGCCTCGCCCACGATCACGTGCCCCACGTTGAGGGTCGCCACCACGATGACCGGGGCGATCGCGTTCGGCAGGATGTGCCGGATCATGATCCGCCGGTCGGACGCGCCGAGCAGCCGCGCCGCCTGCACGTAGTCGGCGTCCCGGACGGAGATGACCTGCCCCCGCATGATGCGGATCATCGTCGTCCAGCCGAGCAGGACGAGCACCAGCGTCATCGCCCACACGCCGTGCGAGGGGAACGCGACCAGGATCACGGTGGCGCCGAGCACGAACGGCAGCCCGAAGAAGACGTCGGTCAGCCGCGCGATCAGCGCGTCGACGATCCCGCCGTAGTATCCGGCGAGCAGCCCGAACAGCAGCGCGATCAGCAGCGCGAACACGGTGACGGAGACGCCGATCAGCAGCGTCGGGCGGGCGCCGTGCACGACGTGCGCGTAGTAGTCGCAGCCCGCGAGGTCGGTGCCGAACCAGTGGTCGCCGGACGGCCCGAGCTTGGCGTCGTTGGGGTCGCAGCCCTCGTTGACGCCCTTGGCGGTGAACAGCCGCGGCACCACGGCCATGACCGTCACGAGCGCGAGGACCGCCACCGACCCCCAGAAGACCCAGCGGCGCCGCAGTTCGTGCCACGCGTCGTCCCACAGCGAGGCCCGGCCGATCGACCCGCCGGCGACGGCGACCGCGGCGGCGCTCGTCCCCGGGGCCCCGGGGCCGGGCGCCGGCTCCGGCTCCGTGCCCGGCGGCCCCGCGTCCGGCTGCTTGATGGTCATGCGCTCCTCACTCGTACCTGATCCGCGGGTCGAGCACCCCGTACAGCAGGTCCACGACCAGGTTGACCAGCAGGAAGATCAGCACCAGCAGGGTGACCGCGCCGACCACGACCGGGCCCTCCTTCAGCTGGATCGACTGGAACACCTGCTCCCCGATGCCCGGCAGGTTGAAGATGCCCTCCGTCACGATCGCGCCGGCCATCATGTTCCCGAAGTCGACGCCGAGATAGGTCACCACCGGGATCAGCGAGTTGCGCAGGGCGTGCCGGCCGACCACCCGCGTCCGCGACAGCCCCTTGGCGTTCGCCGTCCGCACGTAGTCGGCCCGGAGGTTCTCCGACAGGCTCGTCCGGGTCAGCCGCGCCACGTACGACAGGCCGAGGGAGCCGAGCACCATCCCGGGGAGCAGGTAGGACATCGGCCAGCCGTCGTCCGTCCCGGCCGTGGGGAAGATCTGCCAGTGCAGTCCGAACAGGAGCTGCGCGGTGTAGCCGAGCACGAACACCGGCACCGCGATCACCAGCGTGGTCCCGCTCAGGACGAGGGTGTCGGCGAACCGCCCGCGGCGCAGCCCCGCCCAGATGCCGAGCAGGATCCCGATGACCAGCTCGAAGACCCAGGCGGTGACGGCGAGCTGCGCCGTCACCACCCAGCGCCCGCTGAGCATCTCCGACACGCTCTGGCCGGTGTAGTTCTCGCCGAGGTCGCCCTGGAGGAGGCCCCACATGTACTTCGCGTACTGCACCAGCAGAGGGTCGTTCAGGTTGTACCGGTCCCGGAGCGTCTCCAGGACGTTGTCGGGGACCGGCTTGTCCCCGGCGAGCGCCTGGATCGGATCGCCCGGCAGAGCGAACACCATCGCGTAGATGAGCAGCGTGGTGCCGATGAAGACGGGGATCGCCTGCAGGAGCCGCCGGAGGACGTAGCGCCACATCGCCGGCTACTTCACCGTCACTTCGGTGGCGATCAGGCCCGTCGAGAACGGGGTGATCGTGACGTTGTCCACCCGCTTCGACCGCCCGCCCTCGCCCGCCCACGTCCACAGCGGGATCATCGGCATCTCACGGACGGCGACGTCCTCGGCCTGGTTGTAGAGCGCGTTGGCCTGCTGCTGGTCCGACGTCTTGTTGGCCTTGGCGATGAGGTCGTCGAACTCCTTGCTTTCCCAACCCATGCGGTTGCCCGCCGAGCCCCACATGTTCTCCAGGTAGTTCTGCGGGCTCGGGTAGTCGGCCTCCCAGTTCTGCCGGTAGGGGCCCTTCTCCTTGCGGTCGCTCAGCAGGGAGAAGTAGTCGGACGCGGGGACCTGCCGGAACTGGATGTCCTTGATGCCGAGGTTGTCGCGCAGGGAGTTGGCGACGATCCGCATCCACTGGGCGTAGGTCGGCTGCGCGTTGGAGAAGTACAGCTCCAGGGTCCCGGAGAACCCGCCGGCCTTGTCGAACAGCTGCCTGGCCTTGGCGGGGTCGTAGGTGCACAGCTCGCCGCAGGCGTTGGCGCGGTGGCCGGGAATGATCGACGGGATCAGCGAGTCGGCGGGGAAGTAGTCGCCGTTGAAGACCGCCTTGTTGATGCCCTGGCGGTCGATGGCCATGGAGATGGCCTTGCGCAGGTCGGGGTTGGCGAACCGCTTGTCGAACACCGGGAGGCCGAGGTAGTCGGTCGTGCTCATCTTGCGGGCCAGGAACCGGTCGCCGAGGAGCCGCTTGGCCTCGGGGACCTTGGCGGACGGGATGGTCTGCAGGACGTCGATCCGGCCTGCCCGCAGGTCGGTGTAGGAGGTGTCCGCGCTGGAGTAGCTCTTCCAGGTCACGCCCTTGTTCTTCGGCTTGCGCGTCCCGGTGTAGCCGGGGAACGCGACGAGCTTGATCTGCTTGTTGCGCTCCCAGTTCCCGTCCATCATGTACGGGCCGTTGCCGATCGGGTGGTCGTCGAACGCCTTGGGGTCCTTGAGCCCGGCCTTCGGCATCGGCGCGTACGCCGGGTAGGTCAGCAGCAGCGGGAACTGGCTGAACGGGTCGTTCAGCGTGACCTTGAGTGTGTTCTGGTCGACGACCTCGATCCCGGAGAGCTTGTCGGCCTTCGGTTCGGCCTTCTCGTCCTCGGGATTCATGTCCTCGTACCCCTTGATGTACGAGAAGTAGGAGTTGGCGCCCATCGCGTTCGGCCCGTAGGCGGCGTTGTTCCACGCGTCGGCGAAGCTCTGCGCCGTCACCGGCTCCCCGTTGTGGAACTTCTGGCCGGCCCTGACCTTGATCGTCCACACCTTCTGGTCGTCGGAGGTGACCGACTCGGCCGCCAGCGGGACGGCCTTGCCGTCCTTGGTCAGGTCCATCAGGTTGTCGAACAGCTCGGTGATCACGTCGAAGGCGTAGCTGCCGGTCGTGTTGGCGGGCAGCAGGTGGTCCGGCTCGGAGTGGCCCACGGTGAACGTGCCGTCGCTCGCCTTGGCGTCGTCCCCGCCGCAGGCCGAAAGGCCGAGCGACGCGGCCAGCGCCACCGCCGCGAGACCCGCGGCGTTCAAGCGGAGACCCCTTCCGGCATCCCTCAGGCTGGTCATGCTCCTCCTCGGCCCTGTCGTTCGGCGCACGGGCGCTTGGCCGCCCGCCGTCCCTGGAACGCTCGCAGCGTCGTACTCAGCGTGGCAGTTTGGGTACGGCGCTGACGGAGTCGAAACCGGATCGAGACGTATTTGATCATTCGTTGACACTGGTCAGCGAGGGAGCAAAATGAAGCCTCGTTGCGGAAGGGGAGCAAGGGGGCTGTGGTGCGCTTCGATCAGGAGACGGTCGGCGGAACGCCGGACGAGACGGCGGACGGGCCGGACGGCGGACGGGCCGGCGCGGAGGCGGCGGCGATCTGCGCCGACCTCATCAGGTTCGCCACGGTGAACCGGGGCGAGGGGGTGGCCGAGCCGGAACGTCCGGCCGCCGAGCACGTCGCCGGCCTGCTCGACGAGGTGGGCGTCGAGGCGACGGTCGTGGAGGCGGCGCCGGGCCGCGCGAGCGTGCTCGCCCGCGTCCCCGGTACCGACCCGTCCCATCCGGCGTTCCTGGTCCACGGGCACCTGGACGTGGTGCCCGCGGACCCGGCGGACTGGACGGTCCCGCCGTTCTCCGGCGAGGTGCGGGACGGGTGCGTGTGGGGGCGCGGCGCCGTCGACATGAAGGGCAGCCTCGCGATGACGCTCGCGACCGTGCGGGCGCGGCTGCGCGAGGGACGGCGCACCCGAGGCGACCTGGTGCTGGCGTTCCTGGCCGACGAGGAGTGCACCGGCGACTACGGCTCCCGGTACGTGGCGCGCGAGCACCGCGGGTTCTTCGAGGGGTGCACGGAGGCGATCAGCGAGTCCGGCGGGTTCAGCGTGGACGCCGGCGGGGCGCGGATCTACCCGATCGCGACCGGCGAGCGCGGCACGACCTGGATGCGGCTGACGGCGCGCGGGACCGCGGGGCACGGGTCCAAGCCGGCGCCCGACAACGCGGTCGCCGAGATCGCGCACGCGGTCTCCCGGCTGGCCGCCCACGCGTGGCCGGTCCGGCTGACGCCGGGCGTGCGGGCGCTGCTGGACGGGCTCGCGGACGCCCTCGGCACGTCCATCGACCACGACCGCCTCGACGCGGAGGCCGCCCGGCTCGGCCGCGCCGGGCACCTGTTCGCCGGGACGATCCGCAACTCGGCGAACCCGACCCGGCTGGACGCCGGCTACAAGGTCAACGTCGTGCCGGGCACGGCGACCGCGCAGGTCGACGGCCGCTATCTGCCCGGCACGGGCGAGGAGTTCCTCGCCACGATCGACCGGCTGCTCGGCCCGAAGGTGACCCGTGAGTTCATCAACTTCGAGGAGGCCCCCGCAGCCGACCCGGCGGGCCCGACGTTCGCCGCGCTGGCGGGCGCGCTGCGAGCCGAGGACCCGCTCGCGCGTCCCGTCCCGTACGTGATGGCGGGCGGGACCGACGCGAAGTCGTTCCACCGGATCGGCATCACGAGTTTCGGCTTCGCGCCGCTGCTGCTCGGCCCCGATCTCGACTACTTCGGGATGTTCCACGGCGTGGACGAGCGGGTCCCGCTGGACGGCCTCGCCTTCGGGACCCGCGTGCTGGACCGCTTCCTCGACACCCGCTAGGCCGGGCAGGGGGTTCCGGTGCGTCCGGCCACCGGAACCCCCTCGGGCCTCTCTCCCCGGTCACTGCGAATTCTGATAGCTCCGGAGCGAGTGGACCGCGAGCCCGACCGCGGCCGCGGTCAGCACGAGGAGCCATCCCCCGTGCGTCGCGACCGTCCCCCAGTCGGGGGCATCGGCGAGCGCGCCGCGCGACGCGTCCAGGGCCCAGCTCACCGGGTTGCCGGCCGCCACGTGCCGCATCCAGGACGGCATCAGGCCCTTGGCCATGAACGCCGACGACAGGAACGTCAGCGGCAGCAGCAGCATCACGTTCAGGCCGATGATCGTGTTGCGGTCGCGCACGAGCAGCGCGAGCGTGTTGGACAGCGCCGCGAGGACGACGCCGATCAGCACCGCCGCGGCGACCAGCACCGCCAGGCCCGCGGGGGCACCCGGGTAGTGCGCGCCCGCCGCCCGGCCCAGCGCGATGATCACGATCGACTGGAACGCCGTGCTGAGGGCCTGCTCCACGACGCCGGCGTTCGCGATCGCGCCGCGCCGCACCGGCGTGACGAGGAACCGGTCGAGGGTGCCGCGCTCGATCTCGTCCATGGTCGCCATCCCGGCGAAGGAGTTCAGCGACACCGCGTTCATGACGACCACGCCGGGGACGATGTAGTCGAGGTAGGACTGCGCGCCGAACCCCGGCAGCTCGACCACCTTCCTGAACAGCTCGCCGAACAGGAACAGCCAGATCATCGGCTGCGCCAGCGTCATGACGACGACGGCGGGGTTGCGCACCAGCGCGGTCAGCCGCCGGTGGGTCATCCACCAGGTCCCGGTCGCGAGCGCGGTCATCGGGCACCTCCGGCGGCGGCGGTCTCGGCGTGGTCGGGGGCGTCGGCCCGCGCGAACCGGCGTCCGGCGTAGCGCAGGTACACATCGTCCAGGGACGGCCGCGCGACGGTCGCCGCCGAGGCGGGGACGCCCGCCTGGTCGAGGGCGGCGAGGACGGCGGGCACGGCCGACGCGCCGTCGTCGGCGCGGGCGCTGAGGCGCGGCCCGTCCAGGACGATCTCGCGCACGCCGGGCAGCCGGCCGAGCGCCTCCCGCACCGGCGGCTCGGGCGGCGCCTCCCGCCATTCCACGTGGACGGCGTCGCCGCGCAGCTCCCCCTTGAGGGAGTCGGGGGTGCCCTCCACCACGACGCGTCCCCGGTCGACGATCGCCAGCCGCCGCGCCAGCCGGTCGGCCTCCTCCAGGTAGTGGGTGGTCAGCAGGATCGCGAGCGCGTCGTCGCCCGCCAGCCGCGCGATCTCGGCCCACATCGACGCGCGGGCCTCCGGGTCGAGCCCGGTGGTGGGCTCGTCCAGGAACAGCACCTGCGGCCGGTGGACGAGGCCGAGCGCGACGTCGAGCCGCCGCCGCATCCCGCCGGAGTAGGTCTTCACCGGCCTGCCCGCCGCGTCCTCCAGCCCGAACCGGGCGAGCAGCTCGGCGGCCCGGCTCCGCGCCCGCGCCCCGCCCATCCCGTAGAGGCGGCCTTGCAGGACGAGGTTGTCGCGGCCGCTCGCCTCGGGGGCGGCGCCGGACCGCTGCGACACCACGCCGATGACGCGGCGGACCCGGTCGGGCCTGCGGAGCACGTCGTGCCCGGCCACGGTCGCGGCGCCCGCGTCCGGCCGGATCAGCGTGGTGAGGATCTTGACGGTGGTGGACTTGCCCGCCCCGTTGGGGCCGAGCAGCCCGAGGATCTCGCCCCGGCCGACCGTGACCGACAGGCCGTCCAGGGCCCGGACGTCGCCGGGGTAGTTCTTCACGAGGCCCTCGGCCTCGATGGCATGCGCCATGTTCTCCTCCGTGCCAGGAAACGTGCCGCACGAAGGGCCCCGGATAGGCTGGTGTCGCGTCACGCCGCCAGGGCCCGCCTCGCGCGGGTTCTCGGTGGTGGGTCCCGGCCCGGGGGCGGTGTTGCAGCACCGCCGCCGGGCCTTCCGCTCGCTAGTCCTCCGGGGCTCCCCTCTCCGCCAGCTCGGCGATCTCGGGCGGCATCTCGCCGGTCGCGTGGAAGGAGCGCCACAGGTCGAGGTGCGGCAGCGTGCCGTCCTCGATCTCGGTGAGGAGGCCGCGCACCCATGCGAGCTCGGCGCGCCGCATGGCGAGGTCGTACTCGGCCTCCAGCAGGAAGAGGCGCGGCACCTCCGTCTCGGCCTCCAGCGCGGCCCGGTCGGCGGCGATCTCCCGCTCCATCGCGTCGAGGCGGCCGCGCAGCAGCGCCGCCACCTCGTCGGGGCCGAGCGCGCCGAGGACCGAGAGCCCCGCCTCGAACCGCGGCCGCTCCCGCTCGGGCACCCCGACCAACTCCCGGACCCAGTCGGCCAGCTCGTCCCGTCCCGCGTCGGTGATGCCGTAGACGGTGCGCTCGGGCCGAGCCCCGTCCCGGGCGCTTCCCTCGACGGCCAGGAACCCGTGCTTCTCCAGGTTGCCGACCACGGTGTAGAGCGAGCCCCACTTGATGTCCATGTCGCGGTCCTTGCCGCGGGCACGCATCAGCGACGCCATCTCGTACGGATGCATCGGCTTGGCGGAGACGGTCGACAACACGGCGAGCCCCAGCAGGTTGCTCACTTTGCGCCGCTTGGCCATCTCGGCCTCCTCGTGAACGAGTATTCGCGGACGAGTATGACAGCCATGACCACCCCCGTCCACCCCGATGCACGCGCTTCCAGTGCGGGTAGAGATCGGACGTGGACTTCTCCAGTGCGGCCGACGACCTGTACGGCGTCCTGCCCGCCGACTTCGTGGAGACCCGGAAGCGCCTGGCCCAGGAGGCCAGGAGGGCGGGCGACGCCGCGCTCGCGAAGCGGATCGGGGCGCTGCGGCGCCCCACGCTCTCGGCGTGGGCGGTGAACCTCCTGGCGCGCTCGGCCGCGGACGACCTCGCCGGGCTGCTGGACGCCGGGGAGGAGATGCGGGCGGCCTGGGGCTCGGGCCGCGGCCTCGGGGACCTGGAGCAGCGCCGCGCCAGGCTCGTCGGGTCGCTCGTGCGGACCGCCGGCGAACTCGCCGCGGACGCGGGCGGCGCGCTGCGCGAGCAGGCCGTCCGCGAGGTGGAGGACACCCTCCAGGCCGCCACGGTGGACGCCGGCATCGCCGAGGAGGTCCGCGAAGGACGGCTGTCGCAGCCCCGCAGCCATTCCGGCTTCGTCCCCGCCGGGTTCGCGACGGCGCCCGCGGACCGGGAAGAACGCGCGAGGCCGAAGCCCGAGGAGAAGCCCGCCGAGCAGGAGCAACCGCCTGAGAGGAAGGCGGAACCGGCGAGATCGAACGTCACGCGCACGAGCGCCGCCCGCGCCAAGCGGGCGGAGACACTGCGCAGGCGCGCCGAGCAGGCAGAGGACAAACTGGCCGAACGCGAGGAGCGCGCCGACGCGGCCCAACGCGAGATGCAGGAAGTGTCCGCCAAGGTGGGGCAGCTCCGGCACGAACTGGAACGGGCGATCGCCGAGCGGGACGCCGCGTCCCGAAGAGCGGACCGCGCCGAGCAGAACCGCGCCCGCGCCGAGGAGGCCGTGCGCGAGGCCCGCAAGGCCGCCGCCGAAGCCCGCCGCGCCGCCGCCCGCGACCCTGGTCGACCCTCGACCGGAGCGGGGCGGGGATCAAAGGGGATGTCCGGGATGAAGTAGGTTCGTCCCGAACGTGATTCGACAATCAAGGGGGCGCGGTGGGGGCACCGGTCGTGGAGCAGCCGACTGACTGGACCGAGCCGGGCGCTCATCCGGTGGCGCCGGGGGTGCACCGGGTCCCCCTCGCGCTGCCGATCCCGTCGCTGCACGCCGTCAACGTGTACGTCATCGAGGACGCCGAAGGCCTCGTCGTCGTTGACTCCGGCTGGGCCATGCCCGACACGAAGGCCTCGCTCGAAGGCGCGCTCGCCACCCTCGGCCACCGGCTGGACGACGTGGCGCAGTTCCTCGTCACCCACGCCCACTGGGACCACTACTCGCAGGCCCTGGCGCTGCGCGACTCGTTCGGGACGCGAGTGCGGATCGGGCGGGGCGAGCGGCCGTCGATCGAGGCGTTCGACGCTCGCCGGGGGCTGCACCCCCGGCAGGTGGAACTGCTGCGCCGGTGCGGCGCGGACGAGGTGGCCGACGAGATCGCGGGCCGGCCCCTGGAGCGTTCCGAGCAGGACGTGCCGCACACGATGCCGGACGCGTGGCTGGACGACGGGGAGCGCGTCGCCCTCACGGAACGCGGCCTGGACGTGTTCGCCACACCGGGGCACACCCGCGGCCACATCGTCCTGCGCGACGCGGCGGCCGGGCTGCTGTTCGCGGGCGACCACATCCTCCCGCACATCTCGCCGTCCATCGGTCTGGAGACCGAGCCTGAGCCCAAGCCGCTGCGCAGCTACCTGGAGTCGCTGCGGCTGGTCCGCGACATGCCGGACACCGTGCTGCTGCCCGCGCACGGTCCCGTGCGGCCGAGCGTGCACATCCGGATCGACGAGCTGCTGGAGCACCACGCCGAGCGGCTGGACGCCGCCGCCGCGCAGGTTCGCGCCGGGCGCGGCACGGCGTTCGAGGTGGCGGGCGCGATGCCGTGGACGCGCCGCAGGCGCAGCCTCGACGACCTGGACGCGTTCAGCCGGATGCTGGCCGTGCTGGAGATCGAGGCGCACCTGGACGTCCTCGCCGACCGGGGCGTCCTGGACGCCCACGACGAGGGCGGCGTCCGCCGCTACGCCGCGCGGCGCTGACGCGCACGGGCGATCAGGTCCGGTGCGGGCGATGAGTTTCGGTGCGCCCCCGAGTCTGTATGAGAAACCCGTGCGGAGTACTCCCACTGAGAAACGCCGCCCCTTCCCACGGGCGCCGCGGCCCTCGGCCCGGCGCCCGGAGCGGCGGCCGGTCGACCGTGTCGCGGCCCCGGACGAGTGGGCCGCGACACGGCCGCCGGTAGGGACGACCCCGCCGGTAGGGACGACCCTGCCGCCGGGCGCCCGGAACAGCCCGGGTTACGCTGATCTTCGGATTCTCCCCGGCGGAAGGAGCGGCGATGACGG
Source organism: Actinomadura sp. NPDC023710 (assembly GCF_040639875.1). Classification (NCBI taxonomy): domain Bacteria; kingdom Bacillati; phylum Actinomycetota; class Actinomycetes; order Streptosporangiales; family Thermomonosporaceae; genus Actinomadura; species Actinomadura sp. NPDC023710. The sequence continues at coordinate 14,232 of NZ_JBFAGB010000029.1, read as the reverse complement.
TCGCCCCCGAGTTCACTGCGATCACCTCTCCGGCGGAGCTGCGCGAGCTTCTCGGCACGCCGATGCGGCGGGCGATCGACAAGGAGCGGGTCGCGCTGCACGACTGGGACCGCGAGTGGCTCGCCCGGTCCCCGTTCTGCCTGATCGCCACCAGTGACGCCGCCGGAAACTGCGACGTCTCCCCCAAGGGCGACCCTCCGGGGTTCGTGCACGTCATCGACGGCACGACGATCGCCGTCCCGGACCGTCCCGGCAACCGCCGCGTGGACGGGTTCATGAACGTGCTGAGCAACCCGCACGTCGGCCTGATCTTCCTCGTGCCGGGGCGCACCGAGACGCTGCGGATCAACGGCCGGGCCACGCTGGTCCGGGACGCCCCGTTCTTCGACGAGATGGTCGTCAAGGGGCACCGGCCGGCCCTCGCGCTCGTCGTGGACATCGAGCAGATCTTCTTCCACTGCGCGAAGGCGCTCATGCGCTCGAAGCTGTGGAAGCCGGAGTCGTGGAATCCGGAGGCTCTGCCGCCGCACGCCCGGATCGTCAAGGACGTCCAGTACACCGAGGAGAGCGTGGAGGAGCTCCGGGAGTACTACAGCGAGGCGAACTACAGCAAGAAGCTCTACCAGGGCTGATCCGGCCGGCGGCCGGACCTGGGCGCCCGCTCGCGATCGCCGTGGGCGGCGCCGGAGGAACGGAGCGACCCCCGCGCCTTTCCGCGCGGGGGTCTGCCTACCGGTGCGGCCCGGTCAGCCGCTCTTGCGGCGGAACTGCCGCTGGTGGTCGGCGCGCTCGTGGGTGCCGCGCACCTTCGAGCCGCTCCGGCCGCCGGCGCCTCCGTTCTTTCCCTCCGCGCCGCGCTTGCGCTCCAGGGCCTCCCGGAACCTGCGCTTCACCTCGTCCTCGCCGTCTTCGGGCGCTCCTGCGGAGTCGGCCATGCGGACCTCCAGCTCGTGTATGGGCACCCCTAGCGTCACACAACCCGCGATGGCGGGCTCGTGCACGCCGAAAGATCGCCGTGGGAGATTCCAGCATAAACCGGCCGTCGGCAAACGTTCTCTCCTAGGGTTTGTGCACGTGGAGCCCCAGACGCCGCAGGCCGAGCCCGTCCCCGCCCATCTGCCGCTGGAGGCGCTCGCCGTCCAGCCGCTGCTGAACCGCGACCACGAGACCCGTCCCGCGGCGTTCTACGAGCGGCTGCGGGCCGAGTACGGCCCCGTCGCGCCGGTGGACGTCCTCGGGGTGCCGGCCTGGCTCGTCATCGGCTACGCCCAGACGCTCGACATCCTGCGCGACGCGCGCGGGAACTGGAGCCGGAGGGTCGGCACCTGGCGCGCGTACCGGGAGGGCGAGGTCCCGGCCGACTGGCCGATGCTGCCGGTGGTCGAGTCGGACAACAGCGGGTTCCGCGACGGCGCCGACTCCACCCGGCTGCGCGGCGCCTGGAGCGAGGGCCTGCGGCCGTTCCAGGACCGGAGCCGACCGGAGGCGAAGGCGCTGGAGCAGGCCGTCCGGCGGTACGCCGACGAACTGCTCACAGTGATCTGCGAGGGCGGCGGCCGGTCCGGGTCGGCGGACCTGTCGGCGCAGTACGCGCGGCCGCTGCCGTTGATGGTGATCGGTCGGCTGCTCGGTTCCGGGGCCGACGACGGCGACGAGCTGATCAGCGACCTGTGGCGGGTGATGGACGCGGGCCCGGACGCCCAGGAGGCGTCCGCCCGGCTGATCGCACGGGTCGCGGACCTGTGCGCGGCGCGGGTCGCGGCCCCCGGCGAGGACCTGCCGTCCTTCATGCTCGCCGCCGTGCCCGACCTGACCGCCGAGGAACTGACCGCCGAGATGGCGATGATGACCGGCCTCGTCGGCGACGTGACCGGAACGCTGATCAGCAACACCGTCACCGAGGTGCTCATCGGCGAGACCGGCGCCCGCGACAGCCTGTCGGCCGGGATGCTGCAGGAGGCGATCAACCGGGCCGCGGCCGCCAACCCGCCGATGGCGAACCTGGCGTTCCGGTGGGCCAAGACCGACGTGCGCCTCGGCCGGTTCCAGATCGCGGCGGGCGACCCGGTCATGGTCTCACCCGCCGCGGCGCACCAGGACCCGGCCTTCGCGGCTGGCGGCGGGCCCGACTCGATCTACAGCTCGCGCGCCCACCTGGCGTGGAGCGCCGGTCCGCACGCCTGCCTCGGCCGCGACCTCGCCACCACCATCACCACGATCGCGGTGGAGCGGCTGTTCGACCGGTTCTCCGGGCTGCGGCTCGCGGTGCCGGCCGACCGGCTTCCGTGGCGCTCGTCCCCGCTGATGCGCGGCCTGCGGTCGCTGCCGGTCACCTACGAACTGGCCGGGGACCCGCCGGAGCCGCAGTCCTCCGCCGCCGCCGAGGAGGCGGCCGAGCAGGAGGAACCGGGCGAGGACGGGCATGACTCGCTGGTGCGGCGCGTCCTGCGGATGATGCGTCTCTCGCAGTCCTGACCGGCGGCCATCCGGCTCACCCGGCGGCCGCCTCTTCGATGCCGTCCACCTCGACGGTCCACACGCCGTCCATGACCTCGGTCAGGGTGAGCCGCAGCGCCAGCGCGGAGAGTCCTTCCTGCGCGGTCCACAGCGGGAGCGCCACCCGGAAGGCGCGCTCCCCGCCCGGGACCTGCTCGATCTCGGCCACCTCCAGGTCGGAGAAGGCGTCGTCGGGCGGACTGATCAGGTCGCGCCCGGAGGCGGTCACCGCGCCGGCCATCTCCACGGCGCTCAGCCTGCGGCCCTCGGTGAGGGTCTCCAGCTCCTCGTAGTCGCCGCGGACCAGCAGCCCGACCACGACCCGGACCGCGTTCACGCCCTCTTCCGGCAGCATGCGCCACACCGTACCGCGCCGCCGCCGCGAGATCCCCGCGTGTTGGGACACGCGCGCCTGGGAACGTTCCATCCGGTAGGTGCGAAGGGAGGACGAAATGCCAGACAAGAGCGACAAGCACGGCGCGAGGCTGGACGAGGAGATCGGCCGCGAGACCCAGGGCATGGTCAGCGGGGGCCATCCCACGCACGCCGAGGAGTTCAAGGAGACCGAGCCGTTCTCCAACGACTACCCCGCCGACCCGGCGGCGGCCGTCGCCGGTGACCGGGAGGGCTCCCCGCCCGGGATGAGCGCGCAGGACGTGGAGGGCCGCAGCGCCCTGGCCCGGATGCTCAGCGGTGTCCGCTACCCGGCCCGCCCGAACGAGCTGGTCCGGCACGCGGCCGAGGGCGGCGCCCCGGACGGGGCGCTCGACCAGCTGCGGACGCTGCCGAAGCGCGAGTACGAGAACGTCGCCGACGTGGCCGAACAGCTCGGCTACGGGCGCGAGGAGCGGCGCTACTGATCGGCGCCGCGCCGGCGGCGTCCTCAGCCCTGGACGCGGCGGTCGTGGCCCGCCCACTCCCGCTCGCGGAGCTGGAACTTCTGGATCTTCCCGGTGGAGGTCTTGGGCAGCTCGGCGACGAACTCCACCGCGTCGGGCGCCTTGTACCGGGCGAGGCTCGCCCGGACGTGCTCGACCAGCTCGGCCTCGGTGGCGGTGCGCCCGTCGCGCAGGACCACGAACGCCTTGGGGCGTTCGCCCCACCTGTCGTCCGGCACCGCGACGACCGCGACCTCCAGCACGGCCGGGTGCGAGTCGATCGCCCGCTCGACCTCGACCGTGGAGATGTTCTCCCCGCCGGAGACGATGATGTCCTTGGACCGGTCGCGCAGCTCGACGTAGCCGTCGGGGTGCCGGACGCCGAGGTCGCCGGAGTGGAACCAGCCGCCGCGGAACGCGTGCGCGGTGGCCTCCTCGTCCCGGTGGTAGCCCTTCATGACGTTGTTGCCGCGCATGACGATCTCGCCGAGCGTCGTCCCGTCGGCCGGGACGTCGTTCATGTCGCCGTCGACGACCCGCAGCCCGTCGGTCTGGATCATGCCGACGCCCTGCCTGGCCAGCAGCCGGGCCCGGTCCCCGGTGGGCAGCGCCGCCCAGCCGGGCTGCGGCTCGCACACCGAGTACGGGCCGTAGGTCTCCGTCAGCCCGTACACGTGCACGATGTCCGCCCCGAGCCCCTCCGTCTGCCCGATGATCGTCGGGCTCGGCGGCGCGCCCGCCGTCGTGACGGTCAGCGGCCGCTCCAGCGGGTGCGCCTCCGCCGCGTTCACGATCGTCACGAGGACGGTCGGGGCGCCGTTGAGGTGGGTGACGCCCTCGGTGTCGATGAGCCGCCAGATCTCCGCGGCGACGACGGCGCGCAGGCACACCTGCGTCGCGCCGATCGCGGTGAGCGCCCACGGCGTGCACCAGCCGTTGCAGTGGAACATCGGCAGCGTCCACAGGTAGACGCTCTCGGGCGTGTGCCGCGAGTGCACGACCTCGCCGAGCGCGTTGAGGTAGGCGCCCCGGTGCGTGTAGACGACGCCCTTCGGGCGTCCCGTGGTACCGGACGTGTAGTTGATCGAGATGGCGGCGTTCTCGTCCCGGACGGCCCAGGGCAGCGGGTCGTCCGAGCCGCGCGCCATCAGCTCCTCGTAGCCGATTCCGCCGACCGCCGGGTCGGGCTCGGCGCCGGACGCGGGAATGGTGACCGTCAGGGGCAGGCCGTCCGCGAGCGGCGCCACGGACGGATGCAGCCCGGCCTCCACGACCAGCGCCTTCGCGCCCGAATGGTCGAGGATGTAGCGGATCTCGTCCGGCGCCAGCCGCGTGTTGATCGCGACGAGCACGGCCCCGGCGAGCGGCACGGCGAAGTGCGCGACGAGGAGCTCGGGGATGTTGGGCGCCAGGTAGGCGACCCGGTCTCCGGGCTCGACCCCCAGGGCGCGCAGTGCGTTCGCCAGCCGGGTCGTCTCGGCGGCGAACTCGGCGTAGGCGGCGCGCCGGTCCCCGTAGGCGTAGGCGGTCTTGCCGGGGAACACCTGCGCCGACCGTTCGAGGAACACCAGCGGGGTAAGCGCCGTGTGACCCGGGCCGTTGTCCATCGGGAGCCTCCGGTGCCGGTCGGATGTGGCCTGCGCCCCCAGGATCCCACGCGCACCCGCCCCGCCCCGGACGGCCGCTAGCCGTCGGCGTTGCGGGTCAGGATGGAGACTGCCCTGACGGTGGCGTACCCGCGCCACTCCAGTTCGGCGGCGGGCGAGTAGGACGCGAAGTCCACGCGCCATCCGCCGTCGTCCTCCTGCATGCCGTCGAGCCGTCGAAGCTCGGCCGCCACGACGTCCTGCTTGAAGAGGGACCGGGCCGGGCGGTCCGGGAAGGGCGCGAAGTCGAGCGGGCGCAGCATCTCGTCCTCCAGGCCGCCCTCCACGCGGAGGAGGCCGTCATCCGGGATGTGCTCACCGAGCAGGGCGACGGCCTCGGTGTCGTCGACGGCGTCGGCCAGCCACATGGCGAACTCCACCTCCAGGGCGTGCATCGTGTCCTTGGCGCGGAGGGCGTCGAGGCAGTAGCGGGTGGCGCGGTCGAGCCAGGGATGGCCCGCGACCGCCGAGTCGTGGACGGCGACGCGCCGCGCCGTGGCCGCGACCACGGCGGTGATCTGCAGCGAGGACGTCCCGGGGTCGGCCCCCGCCCAGAACGGCGCGCAGCCGGCGGGATCGGGGACGTGCAGGGCGAACGGCAGGCCGCCGTCGGGCAGCGTCACCGAGTCCAGCCAGTCGCAGAGCGCGACCGCCTCCGGAGCGGTCACCGGCGCGAGCTCCTCGAAGACCTCGAACGCGTGCAGCGCGGGGCCCGGCTGGCTCGTCCGCGACCGCAGGTCGGGCTCAAGGCCGTGGCCGTACCCGCCGTCAGGGTTCCGGTAGGCGTTGAGCGCGGCGAGCATCGCGGCCCGGTCGCCTTCCCCGGTCAGCAGTTCGAAGCGGCGGCGGTCCAGGGGACGCGCGTGCGTGGCCATGAAATCGGATGCCTTGGTCAGGTCCATGCCTCCAGCGTGGCCGCCGCGGGCGCGCCCGTCTTGTAGGTTTCGGCCATCACCAGGTAAGGATCAGCTCCCGGGGCGAGCGGTGGATCAGGCTCGGCAGCATGTCCACCGGCTCCTCGACGCGCAGGCCCGGCAGCCGCGCGGTCAGCTCCTCCAGCGTGACGCGGACCTGCTCGCGGGCCAGCTGCGAGCCCGGGCACGCATGGACGCCGTGCCCGAACGCCAGGTGCCGCGCCGGCTCGCGGGTGATGTCGAACTCGTCGGGACGGTCATGGGCCGCCGGGTCGCGCCCGGCGGCCGCGAAGGCGACGAAGACCTCGGCGCCCGCGGGCAGGTCGGTGCCCGCCACCCGCACCGGCCTGGTCGTGACCCGGCGGAACCCCTGGATGGCCGTGTCGAAGCGCGCGGCCTCCTCGACGGCCGCCGGGATCAGCTCGGGCCGGGCGCACAGCAGCTCCCACTGCTCCCGGTTCCGCAGCAGGTGCAGCACCGCCGTCCCGATGAGCGCCGTCGTCGTCAGGTGCCCGGCCAGCAGGATGTTCTGCAGGTTGGAGATGAGCGTGCCGTGCGGCTCGATCGCGCGCGCCATCTCGCCGCACAGGTCCCGCCCCGGCTCCCGGTTCCTCACGTGGGCGTCCAGCACCCGCTTCATGCCCGCGACCTGCTCGGCGGCGGCGACCTGCTCGTCCGTGTCCATCGGCCGGAAGACGAGGTCCTCCGCCCGGTAGCCGCCCTCGATGAGCGCGGGCACCTCGGCCGGGTCGATGCCGAGCATGTGCCCGATCACCTCGCCCGGCAGGATCCGCGCGTACCGTTCCATCAGCTCGACGCGGTGGTCGCCGGCGAAGGACGCGACCAGTTCCCGGGCCCGGCGGGTGATGAACGGGAGGGCCGCGGCGACCCGCTTCGGCGACAGCCCCCGCGTCAGCGGCTCGCGCACCCGCCGGTGGTCGTCGCCGTCCGCCGTGAGCACGACGGGGCGGCCCTGCGGCAGCGACCGCAGCACGGCGACGGCCTCGGGCCCCGGCATCACGTCCGGCCGCAGCGCGTTCGCCGAGGAGAACGTCTCCGGGTCGCGCAGCACCGCCCGCGCGTCGGCGTGCCGGGCGACGAGCCACGCGTCCAGCTCGGGGACGAAGGTCAGCCCCGCGGCCTCGCGCGCCCGGGCGTAGAACGGATACGGATCGGTGCGATCGAACTCCACGGCGCCCCCTCGAAGGTCTGATCACCACCGTAGGAAAAGGGAATGCGGCGCGGGAGGGCATCGGCCTAGCCTGGCCGGATGGACGTGAGTTTCGAGCGGACGGGTGAACGCCGGTACGCCACCGTCGTCAGCCTCCCGGGCCGGCACCCGCGCCGGATGGATCCGGCCCCCGGTTACGACGACCACATCCCGCATGATCTCGTCCACTACCTGGTCGAGGCGGAGCTGGGCCTCACGTCCGGCGTGTTCGGACGTGCCGCGGCAGGGGGCGGCGGCGGCTTCAACGAGACGGTTGAGGAGCCCGGCGACCCGCGGCGGCGGGCCAGGGAGCAGCGTCGGTTGAAGAGGCGGGAGGCCTTCCTCAACCGGTCCGATCCCGGCGACATGGGAAGGTCGGAGCACCTGGCGGGCCTGTGCGATCTCGCCTGGCGCCGCCGCGCCGGGGCGCAGACCCCCGCGTGGGCCGAGCCCCGGCCGATCCCGCCCGAGGAAGGGCCCGCGGTGGACCGCGTCCTGGCCCGGCTGGACGACATGGCTCCGCTCTGGCACGACCTGCCCGTCGGCGGGTCGCTCACCTTCACCTGGCCCCGGACGACCCCGGCCCCAGGCCGTCCGTCCTAGCCCGCCCGCAGGGACAGGCCCAGCGTCCGGAACTGCTCGACCGGACGGTGGTAGCCGCGCTCGATGTGGTGCACGCCCCGCAGCGTGGACGGCCCCTCCGCGACCGCCGCGGCCAGGACCGCCGAGAACCCGGCCCGGATGTCGGGCATGGTCACGTCGCCGCCCCGGAGCTTGGACACCCCGCGCACCACCGCCGAGTGCAGCGCAGCCGTGTCGTGGTACCGGCAGGCGGGACCGCCCAGGCACGTGTCGTAGACCTCGATCTCCGCGCCCATGCTCTGCAGCGCCGGGACGTAGGCGAGCCGGTTCTCGTACACGGTCTCGTGCAGCACCGACATGCCGTCCGCCTGGGTGAACAGCACCATCAGCGGCGTCTGCCAGTCGGTCGCGAACCCGGGGTGGGTGTCGGTCTGCACCGCCGAGGGTCGCAGGCCGCCGGGCGCGGAAGCCATGATCCAGTCATCGGTGATCTCGAACTCGGCGCCCATCCTGGTCAGCGTCGTGATGGCGGTGACGAGCCGGTCCTGCTGGATCCCGTGCACCCGCACCTCGCCCCCCGTCACCAGGCCCGCGACCAGGTAGGAGAACGCCTCGATCCGGTCGCCGCCCAGCCGCGTCTGCGCTCCGCTCAGCCGCTCGACGCCTTCCACGACGATGCGCCGGTCGGGGGCGAAGGAGATCCGCGCGCCCATCCGCTGCAGGAACAGCGCCAACTCGGTGATCTCCGGCTCGGTCGCCGCGTTGCGGATGACGGTCTTCCCCTCGGCCCGCACCGCCGCCAGCAGCACCGTCTCGGTGGCGCCGACGCTCGGGTACGGCAGTTCGATGCGCGTCCCGACCAGGCGCGTGGCGTGCGCGTGGATCCCGTCGGAGGCGTGCGACACCTCGGCCCCGAACGCCCGCAGCGCCTCCACATGGAAGTCGACCGGCCGCCGCCCGATCGGGTCGCCCCCGACCAGCGGCACGAACGCCTCACCGGCCAGGTGCAGCAGCGGGCCCAGCATCAGGATCGGGATGCGGTTCAGGCCGGTGAACGCCTTGCCGACGCTCGGGTCCGACACCGGTCCCGGCACGACCGTCACCTCGCCGCCGGACCGCTCCACGGTCATCCCGACGTGCTCCAGCATCCCCGCCGTGATGCCGACCTCACCGACGTCCGGCGCGTTGCCGATCGTGCTCGGCCCGTCCCCGAGCATCGCCGCGACCATGTGCTTGCTGACCGCGTTCTTCGCCCCGCGCACGGTGACGTCTCCGCGAAGCGGCCCCGACGGCTCGATGTGCCACAGCTTCTCAGTCACCTGAGCAGCCTACGGCGTCCGGGACGGCGGCCCGCCGATTTCGCCCCAACCCCGGCGCCCCGGCCCGGTGACGACGATCACCCGGTCAGGGCCGGTCGGCCAGCAGGTTCGCGGCGAAGCCGAGGAAGGCCACCCCGCTGAGCTGCTCCATCCGCCGCCGGAAGGACGGGCGCCGCAGCCGCTCCCCCATGGCGGCGGCCGCGCCCGACACGACCCAGAACCAGAGAGCCAGCTCGGCCACGTCGATCGCGGTGAACAGGACCGTCGTGCCGAACACCGGCGCCCCTTGCGGCAGGAACTGCGGGACGAGGCTCATGTAGAAGACGCCCGCCTTGGGGTTCAGCAGGTTGGTCCCGATCCCGGCGCGGAAGGCCGCACGCCGCCCTGCGGCCACGACGGGCTCCGGAGGTCCGGCCTCGGCCTTCCTCCTGACGCGCCAGAGCGCCGTCGCCCCGAGCCACACCAGGTAGGCGGCACCGCAGACGCGCACCGCGGTGTACGCGACGTGCGAGGCGGTCAGCAGAGCGGTCAGGCCGGCCGCCGTGGCGAGCCCCCACACCGCGCATCCGGCCATGACGCCGAGCGCCGCGGCCAGCCCGCAGCGGCGTCCCTGTGTGACCGAGGTCCGCAGCACCAGAAACGTGTCGAGCCCCGGCGCCACGTTGACGATCATCGCCGCGAGGGCGAAGGCGAGTGCGGCCGTGATCATGAGCGAATGCTACGACACCCCTTACGACCGCACCACGACCCCGACGATCACGCGGTCACAGGATGCCCCGTGCGGCGAACGCCTCCCGTGCGGCCCGCGCGGCCGTCGCGCCGTAGAGGCGCTGCGCCGCGGCGACGGTCGCCTCGGCTGCGGCCTTGAACGAGGTGTCCGGCGCGAACGCGAACTGCGCCTCGACGATCAGCGTGCTCGCCCGGGCGTCGCCGAGCGCCTGCCGGATGTCCCCCAGGGCCCGCGACCAGATCTCGCCGTCGGCGTGGACCTCACCGGCCATGTCCTCGGGGTAGTGCTTCGTCCCGTCCAGTCTCCGCAGGCAGTGCGTGGGCCCGGACGTGTAGGACACCGAGTCCCAGTCGGCGACGCACGGCTCCGGGGTCCTGGACGGCGTGCCGGTCGCCCAACCGGTGACCGCCACCGCCAGGTAGTCGCCGAACGCCTCCCCGATCGCGCCCGACTCCAGGTTCGTCCCGAACCCGGCGACCTGGCCGTCCTGCACGGAGTGGCCGTACTCGTGGACGATCACCTCGGCGTCCTCGGCGTCGTCCACCCCGCCCTTGCCGAGCGTGATGTTCGCCTTGTCTCCTCGGAAGAAGGAGTTGTCGCCGCCGTACTGGTTGATCCGCACCTCGATCTGCCGCTGGTTCACCGGGCGCAGACCGGACCCGAACCCGAGGTGCTGCAGGTACCGCTGCGCGGTCGTCACCCAGTAGTAGCCCATCACCTGCTCGAACTGGTCGGAGTCGCGATGGTAGGCGGGCAGCGCGCCGGCATCGATCCGGGCGGCCTTGCCGGTCTCGCTCTTCACCCGCACGTACCGCCCGGTGAGCGAGCCCGACCCGTCGAGGTCGGTGAGCGTCACCTGCCGGTAGGCGGGCGCGAGGGCAGGGTAGTCGGCGTCCTTCGCGTCGGTGAGGGACTGGTCGCCGAGCTGCTGGACGGGATTGGGGTAGAAGACGGTCCCGGCGGCGGTCGCGCCGGAGTCCGCGGCGGACGCCGTCGGCAGCGCGGCCATCAACGGGAACACCGCCACGGCCGCCAGGGCGAAACGTCGTGTGTTACGCATGGGCGGACGATATGACCAGGTCCTCACCAGGGAACAGGTCCAATCCGCGCCTAGTCCAAGTCTGTCTGGCATCGCCCGTTCGCACCGCCGAACGCTGGCGACGTTTGCGCTGGCGCCCGCGCCGGTGGCAGGAGAAGCACGGCCACCGGCAATCCAGACCCGGCCTATTCCAGCCCCCGCGGTGACCTGCGCACTTCGTGCGTCGGGGACGATCCGAACTGCCGGGCGTGCGCTCCGACAAACGGACTCGGCACCGGCAGGAGGGCGGCCCCGACGTCCGATCTGCGATTCGGTGGCCGCGCCGGTGCGAGATGTGTGGGTTGGCACCGGCGCGACCGCGATCCCGACCGTGGCCGGGTGGTCCAATCCTGCCGCATCCCACGTTGCACACGGGTTGCACCGGCCCCATGTGTCGCCGGCGCCACATCAACCTCGTCCCGGGTTGACACGCGCGGGGGTGCCGCCGACTTTCGAGGCAGACAGATGAACGTCCAGAGCCCGCGAGGAGCCGACGTGACGGCGACCGATCATCCGCGCTACCCGTTCCCTTGTCAGGACGTCCCGGCCGACGGGCACCGGCCCGCCGACCCGATGGGGCTGTCCGCCCTCTACGACGGGCTCGCGCCCGTCACCCGTGTCCGCCTTCCGGAAGGGCACGAGGCGTTCCTGGTCACCGGGCACGCGCAATGCCTGCGCGTCCTGCGCGAACACGACACGTTCCGACGCGCGGAGGCCGACGCGATCCCGCCCTATCCGCGCACGTCCCCGACGATGCTGGCGCGGGACGGCCGGGAGCATCGCGTCCACCGCGACCTGGTCGGCAACGCCTTCGCGCCCGCCCGCATCGACCGGTACCGGCCGGCGGTCGAGCGTCTCACCTCCCGGCTGCTCGACGCGCTCGTCCAGGCGGGCGATCCGGTCGAGGTCAACGAGCAACTCGCCCTGCCCCTCACCCTAGGCGTCATCGGCGGCGCCATGGGCTTACCGGACGACGACCTGCCGCTGTTCAGGACGTGGGGCGACATGTTCCTGTCCACGGGCGCCGACCGCGCCGCCGAGAACGAGCGCGCGATGCTGGAGATGAGCGCCTACATGGCCGGACGCCTCGGCGGACTCATGGTGGACGCGGAACCCCGCCCTGAGGAAGGCGGCCTGCTCTCCGTGATCGCCGGGAACGCCGTCCGCCGGCGGACCAGCCTGGAGGAGACGGCGCTCCTGGCCGCCAGTCTCGTCATCGCGGGATGGGAGACCACCGCCGCCGCGATCGCGGGCTTCCTGTTCCGGCTGCTCACCACCAGAAAAGACGGCGGCGAGACCCTCTACCGGCTTCTCGTGGCACATCCCCACCACATTCCCCGTGCAGTCGAGGAGCTGCTGCGCACCACTCCCGGCACCGCCTTCGAATCCGCGCAGCCGCGCCGGGCCGTACGTGCGGTGGAACTCGGAGGCGTTCGGCTGCGGGAGGGCGACCTGGTGATTCCGGCGATCGACCGCGCCAACCGCGACCCGGACGTGTTCGAGGAACCCGAGCACGTCGACTTCCAGCGCACCCGGAACTCCCACCTCGCCTTCGGAAGCGGCCCCCATGCCTGCCTGGGCGCCCCGCTGGCCCGGCTGGAGCTGGCCGTCGTCCTGCGGGAGCTCACCCGTCGCTTCCCGGACACGCGGCTGCATCATGCGCCGCACGACGTCGTCTGGAACACCGTCACTTCGATCCGGCACCCGGCCGCGCTCTGGCTCGACCTCGCCTCCTCGGAACGGGCCCGGTGACTATGCTGACGATCATGATCAACCCCGCGCCCGACTGGGAACAGCGAATGGCCGACCTCTGGGGCGCTTTCGACGACCACGACCCCGGGGACTTCCTCAGGAAGGTGGAAGCCCTGACCGCCGAGCTTCCGCCCGGCGACGCCGTCGGCGAGTACGAGCTGGCGTCCGCGCACGACTCGATCGGCAACGAGGCCGAGGCCGCCGACCACTACCGGCGGGCCTTCGCCGCGGGACTCCCCGAAACGCGGCGCAGGCAGGCCACGATCCAGTACGCCAGCACGCTCCGGAACCTCGGCCGCGCCGAGGAGAGCGTCGCCCTCCTGACCGCGGAACGTGAGGCAGGCTCGGACGAACTCGACGACGCCGTCACCGCGTTCCTCGCGCTCGCGCTCACCGACGTCGGACGCGAACGCGAGGCGACCGGCCTCGCACTGGGCGCCCTGTCCCGCCATCTCCCCCGCTACAACCGCTCGCTCTCCAACTACGCGAAAGCCCTGACGCAGGACGGCCCCGCCGACTAGCGGTCTCCGCGCAACCCTCGTCGCGCTTCGCGCGAACCCGCCGGGCCCCCGAGAGCAGCAGGTCGACGTCGCGTGCGTAGCCCCGCGCGCGGTCGGGGTACTGGTGCGACCGAGATGGCGCCGGGCCGGTCGTGGTCACCGGACTAGCAGAACACCCCGCTGAAGCTCCCGGGTACCAATGGGTCGGGGCGTTCGGCTGTCAGCCACCGATTACGTCGCGGTCACGTGCGCCCGATCCAGCGAAGCGCCGCGAAGCGAGGCGGACGAGCCGCGAGCCGACAGGCTCGGGCTGCTGATCCCCTGGTCGGCGCTCTTCTGGAACACGAGCCGGGTGACCGAACCGCGAGCCCTGCTGCCGTGGCCTGCTCTGCGCCGGGCTTTCGAGGCCATCGTGTGCCGGCACCTCACGATCGCCCGAGTCGCCGAGGCGCCGGCCGTGTCGTGGGACACCGCGAACGACGCGGTGCCGGCCGAGGGTCGCCCCGTGCTGATCAGCGACTCGCACCGTCTCGACACCGCGTCCGCCGCTTACTGCGGACCGACCGAAGCGATCAACGGCCGCCTCGAACACCTACGCGGCTCCGCACCGGGCTTCCGCAAACCTCGCCAACGACATCGCAAGATCACCTGAGGCAGGCGGGCTCGGACCACAACCGCTCCCTCAAATCGGATGGGCCTGGAAAGTTTTCTAATGAAGTTCGGGAGGTGTGTCGGGTTGGGGTGGTGGTGTTCGTAGCAGGGGTGAGGCCGCCGCAGGGCGCGGCGCGACCAGTTTTCTCCTGAGGAGTCACCGTGACTGCCACCTACACCTTCGACGTCTTCTCCACGCTGGACGGTTTCGCCAACCACTCCGGCGACTGGGGCGGTTACTGGGGCAAACAGGGCCCCGAGTTCCTCGAGCACCGCGCCGCCGCCTTCCGCGACCCGCTGCGCATGGTGCTGGGGGCCAATACCTACACCTCCAACGCGCCGTTCCTGGCCCCGGGCTTTGACCGCGGCCTGTTCGACGGGTGGATCACGCGGATGTTCGAGTCCCCGGTCACGGTGCTGTCCAGCCGGCTGACCGAGCCGCTCGACTGGCCGGACACCACCATCGAGTCCGGCGA